>NZ_JBPBWC010000030.1:0-30832 GCF_050954125.1 Halomicrococcus pelagicus
CTTCACAGACGGTCTCGCCGTGCTCCTCGTCGTTGACGAGGTTGCCGCCGCACTCGGGACAGACCGTCTCGTCCTCGCTCTCCTGTTCTTGCTCGCTCTCGTGTTCGTGTTCGGTTTCACTGGACTGTACGTCCGCTCCGCCGTAGTTTCGGATTCGAGTACCAGTCATGATGGATTGATGGGACCGCACTGTCGGATGCGCTGGCGGGTGCTCCCGGAAGGGGGGAACCAAGAAAGTCCCGGGAGGTCATTCCCTAACCAGTAGTAAGGCCGAAAATGATATAAACGCTTCGGTAGATTGTGCAAGGTGGACCCGACTCCCGGCCGCGCTTTTCTCGAGATTACCCCGGCGAAACGGCACGAACCTCCCGATACGCGGAAAGCTGCCCCAATCGGCCGTGATAGTATTGCATTTAATTCACACAACCATGTGGCGGAACGCCACGGGACTTCGACGTGCTCGGCGATTCTGTGTGCACTTTGGAACGCACTCGCACCGCTCTTCGACCGCGGACGGTCGCGCCAGCCTCGGCGGTGTCGGGGTTCCGGCGTCGAAAGCAGCGGTCACTCGTCGAGGTACGACCGGGCCTGTTCGTCGGACACCTGGTCGAAGCGCCGGTAGAACTCCCCGACGGCACCGAACCCCGGCGGCGTATCCACGCAGACGACCTCGTCGGCCTCAGCGCGGAGGCGTTCGACGGAGGTCGGCGACCCGACCGGTGCGGCGAGCGTGACGTGGGCCGCATCGTCGTTCCTGACCTGTCGCAAGCAGGCGATTATCGTCGCGCCCGTGGCGATGCCGTCGTCGACCACGAGCACGCGCCGACCCGACAGGTCCGGAGTCGGTCGGCCGCCGCGGTAGGTCTCGGCCTTCTCGCGGGCCGCCTCGGCCTGTCGCTCCCGCTCCCGTTCGACGTACTCCTCGCTCACCGACAGATTCTCGACGATGCCGTCGTTCACCCACGCGCTCCCGTCGGCTCCGACCGCTCCGATGGCGAGTTCGGGGTTCTGCGGTGCGCCCATCTTCTTCGCGACGACGATATCCAGCGGCGCATCGAGTCGGTCCGCGACCACCCGCCCGACGGGCAACCCACCGCGCGGTACCGCGAGCACGATGTCCGCATCGACGCCGCGCTCCTCGAGCAGGGTCGCCAGTTGCTCACCCGCGTCTCTCCTGTCGGTGAACACGGTTACCACCGTGGGGAGCACGACGTGCTCGCGAATAAATCCTCGCGCCGTCGTCGGCCCCGCTCGGGTCTCGGTCGGGCACACGTTTCGAGTCCCCGGACGACGATAGGGGGAACGAATGCAGCGAGTATCGCAGGCGACGGTGCTGCGCCACTGGCTACGGCTGGAGTGTGCGAAGCCGGAGACGCCCGATCTCGCGGTCGAGTCGCTGTCCGAACGGGCTGCGCTGGACCACCTCCTGGACTGCAAGCCCGGTGCGGCGGCGTTCGTCTGGCGCGACGCCCCGGTTCGCTGGTACCGGACGACGCTCTCGCCGGAGGCGTTCGCGCGACTGCGCGTAATCGAGGGACCCGAGGGGATGCTGTGGCAGTCGCTCTCGTCGGACGGCACGGTCGTCGGCGCGGCGCGGTGCGTCGCCGGCGGCGACCCCGACGCGCTCGCGGCCGAAACGGGAGTCGACGTCGGGCGCGTCCTCGACTTTCGCGAGAATCCGCCCGACGAACCGCTGGTGCTGGCGCGACGCGAGGGCTGCGAGCCACCGTTCGTCGCCGACGGGAACTACCGGGCGACGGCCCGCGCCCTCGCGCTGGTCGAAACGGGCGAGTACGACCCGGTCGAGGCGTACCTCGGCGTCTGTTCGCAGCCGGTGCTGGAACCGCTCCGCCAGCGCGCCTGCGCGCTCGTCCGGCGCGCGCTGGGGCGGTGGCCGCGGTAGCGCTACGCTCGCTCCAGGCTCGGGGAGAACGACTGGTCACGGGCCACGACCGTGTCGGGGTCGACGCGGACGAACGACCAGCGGTCCGTGTCCAGCGCCGCGAAGCGAGGGTCCCACGCCGAGCGGTCCTCGCCGAGGTACCGCTCCAGGAGCCGGTCGACCCGGTCGTCGTCGAGCGGTTCCAGCGACGCCTGGCCGCGCATTCCGACGTGGATGACCCGCCCCGCGCGCACGCCGAAGTCGACGACGGCGAGCGCGACCTCGGGACGCTCGGCGACCCGTCGCGCGTACGACTTCCCCTCCGTGTCGCCGAGTATCCAGACTCGCTCGTCCTCCCAGAGGAACCACAGCGGCGAGACGCGCGGGTGGCCCTCCGGCGAGGCGGTGCCGAGGAAGCAGAACAGCGGTCGGTCGAGGACGGCGTCGAGCGGCGCGTCGAGCGTGTTCTCGACTATCTCCATGTGGACGGGCACGGCGGCTCCGGTCAAGGCGTTTTCGCGTCCGACGGCGATTCTCCGTCGCGTCGCCATGCAAAATTTGAAGACGTACCTGTCGGTACGAGCAAGTAAGATGGACGAAGAACAGCGGCTGTCGGTCGGACATCTCGTCGACGACGGAACGCCGGTGTCCCTTCCCGTCGTGGAGATTCTGACGGGCCGTGGCTTCGTGACCGGAAAGTCGGGGTCGGGCAAGTCCAACACGGCGAGCGTCGTCGTCGAACAGCTACTCGACGCCGGCTACCCGGTCTGCATCATCGACGCGGACGGCGAGTACTACGGCCTGAAGGAGGAGTACGAACTCCTGCACGCCGGGGCCGACGAGGAGTGTGACATCCAGGTCAGCGCCGAGCACGCGGAGAAGATCGCGGCGCTCGCGCTCGACCAGAACGTCCCCATCATCCTCGACGTGTCGGGCTACCTCGACGACGACGAGGCGGACGAACTCATCCGCGAGACGGCCCGACACCTATTCGCCAAGGAGAAGAAGCTGAAGAAGCCGTTCCTGCTCGTCGTCGAGGAGTGCCACGAGTACATCCCGGAGGGCGGCGGAATGGGCGAGACGGGGAAGATGCTCATCAAGGTCGGCAAGCGCGGGCGCAAGCACGGCCTCGGCATCATGGGCATCAGCCAGCGCCCAGCGGACGTGAAGAAGGACTTCATCACGCAGGCGAACTGGCTGGTCTGGCACCGGCTGACGTGGGAGAACGACACGAAGGTCGTCAGCCGCATCGTCGGTTCGGAGTACGGCGAGAAGGTGCCGGACCTGGACTCCGGCGAGGCGTTCGTCCAGACGGACTGGACCGACGGGGGCGTCCGCCGTATCAAGTTCAATCGCAAGGAGACGTTCGACGCGGGTGCGACGCCCGGACTCGACGACTTCGAGCGGCCCGAACTTAAGTCGGTCAGCGACGCGCTGATGGACGACCTAGAGGGTATCACGGAGATGCGCGAACAGGAGCAGAACCGCGTCGCCGAACTCGAGAGCCGCCTCGAAAACAGGAACGAGCGCATCCGCGAACTGGAGGACGAACTCGAATCGGCCCGCAACGTCTCCGCCGCCGCGCGGAAGATGGCGAACGCTCTCGCCCACGGCGAAGTCGGCGCGCCGGAGGACGTCCAGCGGCGACTCCGCGAGAAGGACGAGCGCATCCGCGAACTCGAAGCGAAGGTCGCGGAACTCCAGGACGAACAGTCCGAACTCGGCGAGTTCGAGGCGGGCGTCGACGAGTCGGCGCCCGCCACGACGGACGGCGAGGCGGGCGAGGTGGACGACGCGGCGACTGCCGACTCGCCCGCAGTCGACGGCGCCACGTCGTCCGCCGGCGAAACGGTCGGTGAGGAGGCGGAGGCGAACGAGACGGACGAAAAGGGGTCGGGCGAATCGGCTGTCTGGGACGCGGAGGACGACGAGGTGATGGCGTACCTGGAACGACTCCGGGAGCGCGGACACGAACTCCGGGACTCGGTGGTGACCGACATCAACCCCGAGACGGCGTCGCTCATCGACCTCGCCCAGTCCGAACCGGTGGTCGTCCGCATCGACTCCGCACGCCGCGAGTCGCTGTGTAACGAGGACCACTCCTGGGACGTCGTCGCCACGCTCGCCCGCGACGGTCCGATGACCGTCCACGAAATCGATGAAAGCGTCGCCGCGTCCGTCGAGCAGATTCAGAGCCTGCTGGCGGAACTCCGGAAGCGCTCGTTCGTCACGCGGGACGAGAACCGCGCGTACGCGCTGAACCGGGAGGCGATGGTCGCCGTCGTCGAGGACCCGGACGAGCGAATCCGCACCAGCGAACTGATCGCCCAGTGGCGCGAGTAGCGCTCAGCGCCAGCGGTCCTCGACGCCGCCGTCGCGTTCGGCGTCGCGCAGGCCCCGGGGATTCCACTCGTCGGCCGCCCGGCACTTCGCCACGAGCGCGCCGAGTGCCGCGAAGAGCGCGGTAGCGACGAGCAGTTCCAGCACGAGGAACGCGGCGAAATCGACCATCAGTCCTCGTTCGCGCCGGAGTCACCTGTCGGTTCCGGCGACTCCGATTCGTCTGCGGACCCGGTCTCGTCCGCCGATTCGGGGGGATTCTCGCCCAGGCGAGGGCGCAGGAAGTGGACGGTACCGGCGAGCATCAGTCCAACGCCGAGCGTCACGCCGACGTAGTCGAAGCCGGCGGACGCGACGCGAATCCCCGGCACGGCGAGGTACGCCGCACAGAAGACCGCGAGCAACAGGAGTACTAGCGACCACGGTCCGGGGAGTCGTCGGCCGTCGTCGTCTGATTCGGAGTCGTCGTTCGGTTCGGACACGCGTTGACCAGTCGTCCGACTCTGCCGTCTCCGTGGTTATAAACTTTCGTCAGCTTCTACCATTTCGAAGAGAAATTGTAGTCGAAGGATAGATAGTTCGAGGGTTCGAATCGCCGGACCATCGGGCCGGCGGCGAAGCGAAGGACTAGTCGCGCGGAGAGTACTCGACGGTACTGCCGCGCGCGATAGCTGTCTTCTGCGCGATACACCCCCTGGTCCGCGGCGAGAAGGCTGATTAGTGTCAGCGCCCAATCGCCCGGCGAATGGACGACGCATCCGAGCGGGGAACCGTCGGGGGATTCTGGAACTACTACCGGCGATACACGAGGACCGCCGTTCACGCCGCCTCCGCCGCGGCGCTGACCGGCCTCGGATACCTCACGACCGTCCACGAGGGGTTCGCGGTCCTGGCCGTCGCCGCGTACGTACTACCGCCGGTCTACCTCTACGCGACGCGCGAGGAGAGCGAGCGCGCGCCGACCGACTCGTCGGCGTCGCCGTCGGTCGTCGAGAACGACGTAGCGGAGGCGACGAGCGCGGGCGACGAAACGGCCCCGGACTCCGGGGAGGAACGGGCTTCAGAGGACCCCGAACTGGAACGCGACCGCTGGACGACCGCAACGGTGCCGACCGACGCGACGCTGCGCGCCGTCACCGCCGACGGTCGGCCCTGCGTGGTCGGCGACGGCGGCGTCGTCCTGGCGCGCGGCGGCGACGGCTGGCGGACGGTCGTCGACGACGGACCGGGGGCAGCCTCGAACGCGCTGCGGGGTGCGGACGCGACCGAGGACGGTCGGGTCTGGTTCGCGGGCGACGGCGGCGCGCTGGGGCGACTCGACGCCGACGCCGACCGCGTTACCGACCATTCCGCGCCGGAGGAGATGACGAGCACCTGGAACGACGTCGCGGTCGCGGGACGGGCCGGCCGGGAAGCCGTCTACCTCGCCACCGGGTCCGGCGAAATCGTCCGCGGACGCAACGACGACGGCGACCTCTCGTGGGCCGCGCCGGTCAAACCCGGAAGCGGGTCGAGCGTGGCCGCGGTCGCGTTCGACTCGCCCGAGCGCGGCGTCGCCTGCGACACCGGGGGTGGCGTGTACGAGACGACGGACGGCGGCCGGGAGTGGGAGCGCATCGGCGCGGCGGACGCCGCCCTGCACGACGTGGCGTTCGCGGGCGAGACGCTGTACGCCGTCACCGACGACGGGTCGGCGCTGCGCTACGACGGCGACCGCTGGACGCGCCGCTCCGTCGCCGACGCACCGCTTCTGGCGGTGGCGGGGTACGACGGGAGCACGGAACTGCTGGCAGTCGGCGAGGACGGCGTCTACCGGCGCGCCGACGACTGGGAGCGCGTCGACCTCCCGACGTTCGCGGCGTTCCGGTGCGTCGCGACCAGCGAGGGCGGGACCGGGGTCGCGGCGGGCGACGACGGGACCGTCGTCGAGCGGTCTCAGGGCTCGTAGAACGCGTCGGGACCATGGTCGTCCTGCCAGGCGAATGCGAACAGCCGACGAGCGGGGAGTCGGTCCAGCGTGCGTCCGTCGTCGCTCTCACCGGCCGCGCCGTGCCAGCGTGCGCCGTCGCCCCGGAAGTACGGACCCTCCTCCGGTTCGAAGGCGACCCCCGGATGCTCGAAGGCGTGGATGCCCTCGGCGGCGAAGACGACGGCGTCCGCGTCGCCGACGCTGGCGGTGACGACCCCGCCGGCCGCCTCGACGCGGGAGAGCGGCACGCCGAGCGCGTCGCCGTCGCGTTCGAGGCCGACGACGACCGCCTTCGGGTCGAGGTCGTCGCGGTTCCACTCCCGCGAACCGTCGCCGCGGTGTGCCGCCAGGCCGAAGCCGTCCGTCTCGAAGTAGTCGCGGTACGGCTCCTCGTCGTAGTCGATCTCCTCGACGCTGTCGCCGTCGCCGCTGGCCTCGCTCGCGCCGCCCGGCGGCCGGAGGACGACGCCGTCGTCGTGGCGCTCACGGAATCTGTTCCAGGGGAGCATCGCCGCAGCGCGGACGGTCAGCGACTCGCCGGCGAGTTCGCCGGCGATGCACTCGCCGCTCGACTGTTTCCACTCCGACTCCGTCTCGCGGTCGTACAGGACGAGGTCGTCGTCGGCAAGCTTCCCGGAGACGCCGAACGTGAGCGTTCGCCCGGCCACCTCGCGGACGTAGACGACGGCGCTCCCGCAGAGGGGACACCACGTCACCGCTATCGGGTCGTCGACGTGGTCGTTGACGACCTCGTGGTAGTGGAGGTATCGGACGGGATAGGCGCGGGTTGGCCCGTCGTCGGACTCGACGACGATGACACGGTCGTCGGGGTCGCCGTCGTACCCGCGTCCGAACGCCGGGTCGTCGACGCTCGGGATGGCGTCACGCGGTACGACCTGTCGTACGTTCATCGTCCGGACGTTCCGCGTTATCGTACAAAAGTTCGGGGGAGCGGTCGCTCTCGGGTTCCCGTCTCACTTTCTCCGGTTCCCGTCTCACTCCGGGAACGCGCCGGTCCACTCGTCGAGGCAGTCGTCGCTGCAGAAGTGACAGTCGACTCGCTCTACGTCGTTGGCGGTCACGTTGTGCCGCACCGTCACGCGGGGGTGGGCGTCGCTCGTATCGACGAGGCTGTTGCAGTTCGCACATTCGTCGAACTCGTCGTCTGGAGTATCGACGGCCATGGAGTCCCTACACAGTCGCCCGGAGTAAAGCTACTGCCCGTTGTCGGTTCCCCTACTCGCGGAGCGCGTCGGAGTCGTCCGACCGTACGGCGACGGTGTTCTCGAACGTCTCCCGGACGTCCTGGGCGAGCACGGAGAACGCCATCGCCCGGATGAACACCTCGTAGTCGGCGTGCGTGTCGGTCGCGTCCTCGGTGACCACGTCGTTGACGACGTCGATTTCGGGTTCCTTCTCGGAGAGCTCACAGATCCGCAACGATGTTTCGCTGTTCCAGAGGTCGACCACGCAATCGCCCACGGAGCGGTACAGGGCGGCCCGGACGCTCATTCCGGATTCGACGCGCACGTCCACGTCGCTCGCGAGACGGCGCACGACGCGGCGGTATTCCGGCCTGTCGAAGTTCGCCATTCGGCGTAACGTTCGATTGACGGCTATTAATAGGTGGATGACGGCCGTCTCGCCGCCGGCGAAGCCGAGCGTAGTTGGCCAAAAGATAGAATACCCGTTTATCCGTCGTCAGGACCCAGTATCTTTATAAAATGCTGCAGTGCTATTGAACTCCATGGCACGCGAACGAGGAAACGACAGATTACTGCGCCGTACGCGCTGGACGGCGTGGACGTCCGCCGGTAATCGCTGCTTGAACGGCGAGTCAGGGCAGGCACCGAGGCCGTATCCGGGCGACCTATGAGCGCCTCGTCAGACGCGCCACAGCCCCGGTCGGTCGACGACCGGGAGGACGCTCAGGCGTCGCTTTCCCGCGACAAGATATTCCACATCCTCCAGACCCAGCGCCGGCGCGACGCGCTCCGCTACCTGAAAGACCGGGAGGGGCCGGTGGAGATGCGGGCGCTGGCGGAGCAGGTGGCGGCGTGGGAGAACGACACGACGGTGGCGGCGCTGGCGTCCGACGAGCGCCAGCGCGTTTACATCGCTCTCTACCAGTCTCACCTCCCGAAACTCGACGAAGAGGGCGTCATCGACTACAATCAGAGTCGGGGCGTCGTCGAACGAGGGGTCCTCGCCGACGAGTTCGACCCCTACCTCGACGTGTCCGACGAGGACGGAGAGCAGGTCGAAACGGCGGAGACCGAGACGCGGTGGCTCGACTACTACCGGCACAGCACCGCGGCAGGCATCGTCGTCGTCCTGCTGTCCTGGCTCGGCGTTCCGCCGATGACGGTTCTGGGGACCGGTCAGTGGGGTGCGCTCGTCGTCGCCGCGTTCGGACTGCTCTCGCTCGCCCACGTCGCGCTCGGCGACCGGGATTGACGGCGTTCTCACCCGGGCCGCTTACTCACCGCCGCGTTCGAGCCGTCTCGGTAATCGACAGCGAACTGAACGGAAGCGACCGGGGGTCGCGGGTCGCCTCCAATTCGGAGACGCGAGGTCGAGAGAAGCACGACGGTCCCGTCGGGACTTACCTCCGACGACGCTGGTCGAGAAACGGCGAACGCACGCCGCGTGCGTCGCGGCGTTCGAGTCCACCGAGAGCCGAAGGGCGCAGCGACGATTACGCGTACTGTTCGACGTGCTCTTCGAGCAGGTCGACGTTGCGTACGTTGGCCTTCCAGAACGCGTCGAACAGGGTCCCGAGGACCGGGATGGACCCGACGACCGCGTCGAGAATGACGTTCCCGACCATCCGGGCGAGTTTGTCCTGGGGAACGCCCATCAGGTACCCCTCGAGTACGATGTACATCGATATCACCGCGGAGAGAGCGTCGCCGCCGACCGGAAGCAGCCCCAAGACGGGGTCGAGCCCGAACCGGTAGTCGGTGCCCGGCACCGGGATGGCGTTGTCCATCATCGTACTCAGCGCCCGGACGCGTTCGATGGAGTCGTGTTTCTCCGGCGGCAGGTCGGCCGGCAAGTCGTCCGTCGTCAGGTCGCTCGACATGGCTACCGGTTTGAACGGACTACCTGTAGGCCCTTCGGCCGTCGGGCGACCGGGGAGTCTCAGCCGGCTCGGCGGGACGGGTCTAATCGCTTAAGTAATGTCCGTGTCAGGTTGGGCCAGACATGGTCGTTCCGCTCGGGCACGTCGAGTCGCAGGTCAGCGCCGGCGTCGTGCAGTTCGTCGGGGCAGGCCTGCTCACAGTCTCCTCGGCAATCTTCGCCGTCTACGCGCTCCGGAACCGACAGCTCGACCGGCTCGAGTCCCAGCGATCGTTCTGGCGCTACCTGACGCTGCTCGGCGTGGCGGGAACGACGCACGGACTGACCGTGATGCTCGGGGCGGCGGTCCACGCCCGCTCGCTGGTCGCGCTCTCGCACGCGGCGCTTCTGTTCGCGACCGTCTTTCTGGCCTTCGCGATGAGAGAACTGTACTACAACAGCGCGCTGGCACCGCCGCCGGGGGACCGCGACGTCTCGCTTGTCCGACTACGACGGATAGAGACCGGGTTCGTCGGCGTCATCCTCGTCGAACTCGTCGTCGTGTTGCTCATCGACCAGGGGGCGGTGGCCGCGCTCGTGAAGGGAGCGGGAAGTCTGGCGTTTGCCACCTACGGCGTCGTCTTCGCCGAGCGACTCGAGTCGTTGACGCGGGGGACGCCCGTCGACACGCTTCGCCGCCATCTCGTTCCGGTGCTGGTCTGCACCGGACTGCTCGGGGTCGCGGACCTGGCCACGCTATTCGGCGTCGGCCACGTCGTCGCCCGGAGCGTCCAGAGCGTCTTCGTCGTGATGGTCGGCGCGTTCCTGCTCACCGCGAGCATCCGCCTCCAGCAGAACGTCCACGGACTCTCGACGCCGGAGTGAACGTCCGACGGGACGATCTACAGCGGGCGGAGCCGTCCCTTGTCGCAGTACGGACACCGCTCGTCGACCCCGTAGCGGACGCAGACGCGCCCGCACATCCGACACGCTCTCAGCGCTTCGCTGTTCGTCGTGTCCTCGCGCCGGGCGTCGATAGCCGCCTCTAGGGCTTCGAGCTTCGACTCGGCGTCCGCCAGCCGTCGCTCCAGCGACCGGAGTACGGCGCGCAGTTCGGCGGGGCTGGGGTCCGCCGGGCGGTCGAACCGTGGCACCGACTCGTCGGCCGTCCGTCGTCGTGGCTCTCGCTCACCCGGCGTCTCGGGCGGACGCCGCCAGCGTTCGTTCGTCTCGAGCCGTGGTCGTCGTTCCCCGTCGGGGCCGCCGCGGTCGTTCCGGGACATGGTTCTATCGCTCCGAGAGACGACGTGGTACCGTATCAAAGTCCGCGTGTCGCCCGCCGTTCGCGTTCAGGGGCGTCGTCGCCCGCCGTCGCGGCGAGACCCCGGTGGAGGAGCGGCTAGAGGGACACGTCCTCCGGCCGGTCCACGGGAAGCGGTGCGTACAGCCGCTTGCGAGCGTCGGGCGCGTAGAGTCCCTCCTCGACCAGACCTCTGTCTTTCAGTTTCGTCAGCGCGTCGCGGGTCGTCCGGGCGGGCAACAGCGCGTTCTCCCGTACCTGCCGCTGGGTCAGGGGTGCTTCCTCCTGGAGAACCCGGTAGACCAGTTTCGCGCTCGGTGGCAGTGCTAGAAGCCGCTCGAATCGTTCCTCGGGCGTTTCGTCACTAGTGCGTCCAGCAAAAACGACCACTGGTTTCGGACATACCGTTCGAGCTTTCGCGCTCCAGCGTGTTATTTATTCCGGTCGTATCATCGGAACGGAAGTAAAATAAGTTCCATATCTAATAGTTCGGATACTCTACAACCGCAATATATAAAGATGCCATGGCGAATGGTTCATTAGCGACCAGTACAGGTTGGAAATTCCCGAATCCGTCAACTCAAATCATGGCTGCTGACGACCCTACGATTCTCGTCGTGGACGAGGAAGACGTGACAGACCTATACACGACGTGGCTCGAGAACGACTACGACGTACGAAGCGCATACGAGGGAGAGAGCGCCCTCGAACTGCTCGACGACGGCGTCGACGTCGTGTTGCTCGACCGGCGGATGCCGGGTCTCTCGGGCGACGAAGTTCTCTCCGAGATCCGGGACCAGGACCTCTCTACCAGGGTAGTGATGGTGACCGCAGTCAAACCCGACTTCGACATCCTCGACATGGGCTTCGACGATTACCTTGTCAAGCCCGTGTTGAAAGACGACTTGCATCAGGTAGTCGAGGGGATGCTGACCCGCGTCGACTACGACGGACATCTCCAGGAGTACTTCGCGCTCGTCTCAAAGAAGGCCGTCCTGGAGGCTGAGAAGGACGCCGAGGAGCTCAGTCAGAGCGAGGAGTATCAGGCGCTAATAGAGGAGGTCCACCAGCTCCGCCAGCAGGTCGACCACGCTCGCGCGAGCCTCAGCGACCACGAGGACTTCGTCGGCGCGTTCCGGGACCTCGGGTAGCGCGTCGACACGCCGGTCTCTTCGACTCCGCCCGTTCATCCGAAATAGTAAAGACACTTACCCCACAGTGGGTTGACATGAGGGACGAGGACACGGAGGAGATACTGGACGCGCTCGGTCTGGACGGGGAGACGGACCTGCCGGCGTCCCCGGAGGCACACTTCGAGCACCGCCTGCTGTCGGCCGTGGTGGACGCGCGCCGCGAGGGCGTCGACTACTGGCGACTGTTCGAACTCCTGGAGCGTTACCAGCGCGCCGCGGTCCGGGCGGCGTTCCGGAGCGGCGAGTTCGGCTCGGAGTACGTCGGGAGGGTCGGCCAGGACACGGTGCAGTACTCGCAGGTAGTCCACGCGACGGCCCAGGCGATGACGGACGGCGCCGAGAAACGCGACGTGCTCGTCAACCTCGCCAGCGCCTACCGGCTGTTCGAACGGGAGTGGACCGGCGAGGGATGGTCGGCCGGGGGTTCGGCCGTCGCGCCGGGCGGAGCGGCCCGCGGTCGGGGAGACGAGACGGAGAGCGCGACGCGGACTGCCGACGACCGCGAGTCGCCGGGGAGGGACGCGACTGGCGATGCGGTCACCGAAGAATGAACCTCGCGTACCCCTACCCGAGGTAGACGGAGAAAGCGCCACCTTCGGTAAATGTTTTGTGTTCCGGGGGTCGGGTCAGGCTTCCTCGCCCGTGAACGACAGCGTGTAGACGTTCTCCGCGTACCGTTCGCCACCGAGTTCGACCTCCCCCTCGTCGGTCTTCTCGAAGTCCAGACCCTCGTAGAAGGCGTTTCCGGCCTCATTGCCCGCGAGCACCATCGCCTTCATGCGGCGCATGTTGAAATCGAGCAGGTCGTCGCGCAGGCGCTCGTGTAGCGCGGTCCCGATGCCGCGACCCTGGTGGTCCGGGTCGACGTACAGCCGGAGGACGTACCCCTCGTCGTCCTGGCAGACGCCGTGACAGAACCCGACGACGTCCTCGTCTTCGGTAGCGACGACGAACGCGGTTCCGGGGCTGTCGAACGCCGACGCGAGCGTCTCGTCGGCGTACCAGTCGTCGACCGTCTCCTCGATGGTCTCCTCGTCGAGCAGGTCGTCGTAGGTCGCTCGCCACGCTCGTAATGCGACTCGGCGAATCGCTCCGGTGTCGGCTTCGGTCGCAGGTCGCAGTTCCATACCGTGGCTTCTCCGTGAGCAGTGGTAACGCTTCTGAACTACCAGCCCGGTTGCAGCAAGAAAAGTCAGCTTTCGGTCGTCGGGCGCGACTCGTTGAACGC
This sequence comes from Halomicrococcus pelagicus, assembly GCF_050954125.1. Lineage (NCBI taxonomy): Archaea > Methanobacteriati > Methanobacteriota > Halobacteria > Halobacteriales > Haladaptataceae > Halomicrococcus > Halomicrococcus pelagicus. Next base: position 12,976 of record NZ_JBPBWC010000030.1, read on the forward strand.
GAGTTCCGCCCCGGGGCCGACGCCGGTGCGGTTAGCGAACCCCTGTCGCATCTCGACGACGTACTTCGCGGGCGCGTCGCTGGAGTAGCGCCTGAGTTCCGCGTCGGTGGCGTTCGGTTGCGGATCGGCGTGCGCGACGTCGACGACCGTCCCGTTCGCCGCGACGAAGACGATGTCCAGCGGGACGAGCGTGTTCTTCATCCAGAACGTCCGCGGGGCCGCCTGCCCGTAGACGAACACCATGCCGTGGTTCCGCGGGAGCGACTGGCGGTACATCAGTCCGCGACTGCGCTCCTCCGGCGCGTTGGCGACCTCGAGCGTCACCGAGACGCGCTCGCCGTCGACGACGAACGCGGCGGAGACGTTCTCCTCGACGTCCGTCGTCCGGGGCGGCTCCTGCGTCGTCGTCCCGTCGCCCGGCAACCCCACTCCCGAACACCCTGCCAGCACCACCAGCGCGGCCAGCGCGACGGGCAGGGACGCGTTCGCTTTCATGACACCGGGCGACGACGGCCAGCGTCAAAAGTCCGGGTGTTCGTTCGACTCGGGCGAGGACGCTCAGAGCAGCGTGACCGCGAGGAAGCCGACGAGGACGGCGGCGGTCACGAGGAACTGGACGACCGCCGAGGCGAGCATCCCGACGGCGGCGTAGACGCCGCTGCGAAGGCCCTGACGGGCATTCCGCGTGCGGACGGCCTCCACAGCGAAGACCGCCCCGGTGACGCCGACGAGCATCCCGACCGGACCGGTGACGAGCAGCGCGACGACACCGACGACCGCCGCCACGACCGCGGAGAGCCGCGACGCTCCGCCGGCGCGGGCGGCGGCGGCCCCGCCGAAGTAGTCGGCCGCGAACGCGGCGGCGCCGACGACCGTCGCGGTCGCGACGAACGCCAGACCGGGCGCGCCGAAGTCAGTCGACCACCAGTAGAGATAGACGCCCGAGAGCGAGAGCGGTACGCCCGGGACCAGCGGAGCGACGCTGCCGACGACGCCGACGACGAGCAGCGCCACTGCGACGAGATAGAGGTCCATGCCCGGACAGGGGGCCGCCGGCCCCTTCACGGCTGTGGGCGTCGGCCCGCTCTGGCCGGACGGTCTGCCTGCCGTGAGCCAAACGTGATTGCCCGACAGCTTTTGAGTGTTCCACGTCCGATATTTCAGTGAATGAGAGTACTCGTCGCTGGAGCTACGGGATTCGTGGGAAGTCACCTCCTCCCGGCGCTGGTCGAGCGCGGTCACGACGTCGTGGCGCTGACGCGTAACGCCTCCGATTACGACCCGCCGGCGGGCGTCGACGTTCTGGAGGCCGACCTGAACGACCGCGAGAGCCTGGAGGGCGTCTTCGAGGGCGTCGACGCGGCCTACTACCTCGTCCACTCGATGGGGAGGAGCGAGGACTTCGAGCGGGAGGACCGGCAGGTGGCGCGCAACTTCGTCGCGGCGACTCGCGGTTCGGGCGTCGAGCGCGTCGTCTACCTCAGCGGTCTCGGCGGTCACCGCGCGACGCTGTCGGACCACCTCGAGTCGCGTCGCGAGGTGGAGTACGTCCTCGGCACGGGCGAGTTCGACCTCACGGTCCTCCGGGCGGCCATCGTCGTCGGCGACGGTAGCACGAGCTTCCGCATCGTCCGCCAGCTCGCGGCGCGGCTCCCGCTGATGATCACGCCGCAGTGGGTTCGGACCGAGTGCCAGCCCATCGCGGTCGACGATATGGTCGCCTACCTCGCCGGAGTGCTCGAGGTTCCCGAGACGGCCGGCGAGACGTACGAGGTCGGCGGTCCGGACGTGCTCACCTACGGCGAGATGGTCGAGCACACCGCCGAGATACTGGGCCACTCGCCGACGATGGTGTCGGTCCCGGTGCTGACGCCGCGGCTGTCGGCCTACTGGGTCGACCTGGTGACCGACGTCCCCCGGGACGTCGCACATCCCCTCATACGCGGACTGAAGACGCGCACCGTCGTCGACGACGACCGCATCCGGTCGCTCGTGGACGTGAACCTGACGCCGTTCGACGAGGCGGTCGAGCGGGCGGTCGCATGACGAACGAGGAGCAGCTCGAGGAGGCGACCCGGCTCTGGACGTACGAGGGCATCGTCGACGCCGCCCCGGGCGTCGACCTGCCGGACTGGGCGGCGGTCGTCGTCCAGTTCGCGCTGTTCGAGGGGGCTCTCCTCGCGCTCGCGTGGGCGTACGACCTTTGGCAGGGCGTGCTGGCGGGCACGGCGGCGGTCGTCGTCGCTACCGCGGGAAGCGCGCTGATGCTCACGCTCGGGCGCAGCATCCGCGAGCTCGAGACGCCGGCTGCCTATCGGGGACTCCTGTTCGGGTCGCGCATCGAGGTCGTGCTCGGCCTACTGTCGTTCGTCGGGCTCGTCACGTACCTGTTCGTCTACGACCCCCGGCAGCGCGGCACGCCGCTGCTCGTCGAACTGCTCGGTCGGGAGCCGCCGCTTCCGGCCGTCTACTTCACGCTGCTGGTGCTCTGGGACGTCTGCTACCGCATCGGGACGGCGTGGTGGGCCAGCGTCGTCGGCTTCTGGGTGGCGGTGCGGTACTCCGACGAGTCGATGGCCGGCACCGACTTCCGCCGGGTGGACGTCCTCACCGTCGCGTTCGCCCTGCTCCAGCTCGTGCTCGTGCCGTTCGTCCGGGAGGAGCCGTTCCTCGTCTTCGCGCTCGTGGGCCACGTCGCCGCCGTCGTGATCGTCTCCGCTGCGGCGATTTTCGTCCGTTCCCGGTCCGGAACTATTTAACGAACGAGGGCATACTCCGGTACGTCACGGGCTGGCACGTATGTCCGAGCAGGAGCCGACGTTCACGATTCCGCACCGTCCGCAGCGACAGTACCCTCGCAGCGGCGGCGTCACCTACGAGGGCGAGACCATCTTCCGTCTCTCGCCCGACGCCGACCGCGAGGAGGCGCAACTGGCGGACCTCGTCGAGGGCGTGCTCGCGGGCGACGCCTACACGTTCGGCGACTGGTTCGACCTGCCGGCGCCGGTGTATCTCGTCCACGACGACGAACTCGACACAACCTTCACCGCGGTCGTCCGGAACGGCTCCGTCGAATTGCACGTCCTGCCGGACACCAGTTCGGAGGGGCTGGCGGCGCTCTACCGCCGACTCACTGCGGCCTCCGAGACCGACTGGTCGGTCGCCTGCGAGTCCTCGCCGTCCTGAAATCGGCCGGAAAAACGAGTTCGCGGTTCGCTGGCTCGGGACCGGGTCGCGACTACCCCTTGCTCGCGCGACTGGCGGGGTCGTCGACCTCCGTCTCGATGGGCGAGCGGATGAGGTTGCCCCACTCCGTCCACGACCCGTCGTAGTTGCGCACGTCGTCGTAGCCCAGCAGTTCATGCAGCGTGAACCAGGTAATCGAGGAGCGCTCGCCGATGCGACAGTAGGTGACGACCTCGCTGTCGTCGGTGATTCCCTGCTCGTCGTAGAGCGACTGCAGTTCGTCGGGGTCCTTGAACGTCCCGTCGTCGTTCACGTTCTCCTTCCACGTGATGTTCGTCGCGCCCGGGATGTGTCCGGCGCGCTGGGCGGTCTCGGGGCTGCCCTCGGGCGCTATCTTCTCCCCGCGGTACTCCTCGGCGGAGCGCACGTCGACGAGCGGCACGTCTATCTCCAGCGCGTCTTCGACGCCCTCGCGGTAGATGCGGATTCCGTCGTAGGGGCCGCCGGCGTCGTACTCTTGGGCCGGGAAGTCGGGTTCCTCGTCGGTCGTCTCGTAGTCGTTATCGAGCCAGTACTTGCGGCCGCCGTCGAGCAGGTAGACGTCGTCGTGGCCGTAGTACCGGAACTGCCAGTAGGTGTAGGCCGCCCACTGGTTCCACTCGTCGCCGTAGAGGACGACCGTGGAGTCGTCGCTGATACCGGCCCGTCCCATCTTCTCGGCGAAGTCGGCCTTCTTCAGGATGTCGCGCTGGAACGAGTCCTGGAGGTGCGGGCCCCACCGGAATCCGACCGCACCCGGGATGTGTTCCTCGGCGTACGACTCGTCGTAGTCGATGTCGGCCTCGACGAGGCGATACTCGGGGTCGTCGCTCTGGAACTCCTCCAGTCGGTCCGCGACCCAGTCGGCACTCACGAGCGCGTCGTTCGCGTAGTCTGGCATACACGCCAGTGTCGAGTTTCATTCTCCTTTGTCTTTGCCCCAAACCTCACGGAGGCCGAAAATACTGGTGAGGGAACCGGTTCGCTCCCTTACAGGTCCGCTCACTTCGCGTCCGTCCGGCGGGCGGACAGCACCGGCACGTCGGTGTGGCGCAGCACGGTCTCGGTGACGCTGCCGACGAGGTACCGCTCTACCCCCGACCGTCCGTGGGTGCCCATCGCTATCAGGTCCGCGCCGCGCTCGCCCGCGACCTCGCGGATGGTCGACGACGGGACGCCCTGCTGGACGGTCGTCGTCACCTCGACGCCGCGCTCCGCTCCGGCCGCCGCGACGGCGTCGGTCGCTCGCTCGCCGAGGTCTTCGAGCGCCGCCAGGGCGTTCACGTTGGCATCCGGGAACACGTCGTCGTCGACGAGCACGTTTCGGACGTCGACGACGAACAGCGCGTGGACCGTCGCGTCGTACTGTTCCGCGACGGTCAGCGCGTGAGCGACCGCGGGACTGACGCCCTCGCGGCCGTCGGTGGCGACGAGTACGTCGTCGTACTCGGTCGGCGTCCCGGTCCCGTCGTCGGTCCCGGTCGCGCGGAGGCTCAGCACGGGCACGTCCGCCTGTCGAAGCACGCGCTCGGTGACGCTGCCGACCAGTATGCGGTCGAGACCGGTCCGTCCGTGGGTGCCCATCGCTATCAGGTCGACGTCGTAATCGTCGACGTAGTCGAGAATCGTGGCCGAGGGAACGCCCGTGACGACGTCGGAGATCGTCGCGACGCCTGCGTCGTCGGCCCGTTCGGCGACGGTCGCGACCGCTTTCTCACCGGCAGCTTCGAGGCGGTCTTCCTGCTCGCGGGCGATGTCGTCGAGGTCGGCGATGCCCGAACTGTACTGGCGCGCGTCGACGACGTGAAGCACGTGCAGCGTCGCGTCGAACGCGGCCGCCAGGGCTGTCGCGTGTCTCGCCGCTCGGTCGGACGGCGCGCTCCCGTCCGTCGGAACGAGAATCCGTTCGTACGCGTTGACGTCCTGCTCGTATGCTGTGGTGTCGGTCATGGTTCTGGGTTCGAACGCGTCGCGGTCGGTTCGCCGTCGTCGTCCGCCGCCGGACGTTCGGGTGCCCTTACGGCTACCGCTTCGACCCGGAGACGGGAATAAACTCTCCGTCTTTCGCGTGCGGGAATCGTCGCGCCTTCGCTCCTCCGTCCGGAACGTCGCCGCGGATCCGTCGGGGGTCAGGGGACGTAGTGCTCTTCCAGGTCGTCGTCGATCGCGAACCGGAGGTCCGCCTCTAGCGACGCCACCCGGTCCGTGAGTTCGACGGTGTCGGTGTCGGGGTTTCGCTCGAGCAGGCCCGCCTGGGTCAGTTTCGGCAGGTGCGTGTGGACAAGCGAGATACAGACCCGTTCCAGACGGTCGTCGTCGAGGCTGTCCGGCGGCGCGTCGAACTCCCGACGCGCGACCGCCCGCGTCAGTTCGTCGAGCGGAACCGGCCGACGTTCGCCGAACAGGTACGCCAGCACGTGCCGGCGACGCTGGTCACGGAGGATGTCGAAGACGAGGTCCGGCGTCAACTCCGGTCGATTCCGTCCGCGCTGGTTCGCCATTGTTTCCACCTGTTTTTTCCTACGCCATGGACAGGCATATACTTGGACCTCGATTATCGGTGTGTGAAATTCCCGGCCCCGCGCCGGTCGCGTCCCGACGCAGGGTTGCGCGACCCGGCGGCGGGTCGCCCGCGGCCGGCGGTCGGCCTCCGGTAGTTCTTCGGAGGTGGCCGTCGATGGACCTGGACGGCGACGGACTCCCCGCCCGATTCCGGGACGGGCGGGCGACAGCGCGGACGTGGACTTAGACGAGCAATGGAACGACTGGAATCCGACGACCGAGAGACGACCGTGACGTCGTGGCACAGCGCGTCGCTCGACGGCGTCTTCGACCGACTGGAGACCGACGAGGACGGCCTGACGACGGACGAGGCCGAGCGTCGGCGCGACGAGTACGGCCGCAACGTGATACGACGCGGCGAGTCGGTGTCGCCGCTCTCCCTGTTCGTCGCGCAGTTCCAGGACTTCCTCGTCTACCTGCTCGTCCTCGCCGCGCTCCTGTCGCTCGGCGTCGGACTCCTCCCCGGCGAGGAGCCCAACTACGTGGACGCGACGCTCATCACGCTCATTCTCATCGCCAACGGCGTCTTCGGGTTCGTCCAGGACTATCGCGCAGAGCAGTCGATGGCGGCGCTCCGGGAACTCTCCTCGCCCGACGCGACCGTCCTTCGCGACGGCGAGAAGGTGACCGTTGACGCGTCGGCGGTCGTCCCCGGGGACGTTGTGTTCCTCGAACAGGGTGATGCGGTACCGGCCGACGCGCGTCTGCTGTCGGCGACGAATCTCGAAACGGACGAGGCGGCGCTGACCGGCGAGAGCACCAGCGTCTCCAAAGAGCCGGGGACGACCGACCCGGACGCGCCGCTCGCCGAGCGGACCAACATGGTGTACATGAACACGAACTCGGTGAAAGGCCGCGGGACGGGGGTCGTCGTCGAGACGGGGATGGACACCGAGGTCGGGGCGATAGCGACCCAGCTACGGGAGGCCGAGGACACCGAGACGCCGTTCCAGCGGGAGGTCGACCGCCTCGGCCGGCGCATCGGCTACGGCGTCGTCGCGCTCGTCCTCCTCCTGACGCTGATTCAGCTCTCGTTCACGTCGGCCGGCCCGATAACCATCCTCCTCACCGGCATCACGCTGGCGGTAGCGGCGGTTCCGGAGGGGCTACCGGCCGTCGTGACGCTGACGCTGGCGCTCGGCTCCCGGAAGCTACTCGACCGGAACGCGCTCGTCCGTCGGTTGCCGGTCGTCGAGAGCCTCGGTTCGGTCGACACCATCGTCACCGACAAGACGGGGACGCTCACGGAGAGCAGGATGACCGTCAGACGGCTCTCGTTCGGCGGGGCGGCGTACGAGGTGACGGGTACGGGCCTCGAACCGGACGGCGAGTTCCGCCGGGACGGCGAGGCGGTCGCCCCCGACCGTCTCGCGCCGCTGCTGCGCTGTGGCGCGGTCTGTAACGACGCCGAGCGAGCGCCCGACTCGGAAGACGAGGAGTACTACGGCGACCCGACGGAGGTCGCGGTGCTCGTCGCGGCGGCGAAAGCCGGTCTCGACGGCGACCACGAACGGCTCCGGGAGATTCCGTTCTCCTCGGAACGCAAGCGGATGACGGTCGTCGCGGACGAGGGCTGCGGACTTCCCGGCGCAGCGGACGCCCCGACGGCGTACGTGAAGGGTGCGCCCGAGACTGTCCTCGAACGCTGCGACCGCATCGTGGCGGATGGCGAGGTGCGCGAACTGACGGACGAGCGCAGGCAGGCCGTCCTCGACGAGAACCGGGAGTTTGCGGGCGACGCGCTCCGAGTCCTCGGGTTCGCGTGCCGGACGGTCGAGGACGCCGACGCCGACGCGGACGCCATCGAGAATGACCTGGTCTTCCTCGGCCTCCAGGGGATGCTCGACCCGCCCCGCTCGGAGGTGCGCGAGGCGGTCGCTGACTGCCGGCAGGCGGGCATTCGGGTCGTGATGGTGACCGGCGACAATCTCGCGACCGCGACGGCCATCGGCGAGGAAATCGGGTTCGACCCGGAGGGCGCGATGACGGGCGCCGAGGTGGCCGAGCTATCGGACCCGGAACTCGCCGAGGCGGTTCGGTCGGTCGAGGTTTTCGCCCGCGTCGAACCGGAACACAAGGTGACCATCCTGCGGGCGATACAGGAGAACGGCCACAGGGTCGCGATGACGGGCGACGGCGTCAACGACGCGCCGGCGCTGCGCAACGCCGACGTCGGCGTGGCGATGGGAGTCCGTGGCACCGACGTCGCCAAGCAGGCGTCGGACATGGTGCTGCAGGACGACAACTTCGTCACCATCCGAGACGCCATCGCCGAGGGACGGGGCATCTTCGACAACGTCCGGAAGTTCGTCAACTACCTGCTGTCGGCGAATGCGGGCGAGGTGCTCGTCGTGTTCGTCGGCGTGCTCGTCGGCACCGTCCTCTTCCCGCGAGCGTTCGCCAGTCGGTCGGAGGCGCTCGTCCTGACGCCCGTGATGTTGCTGTGGATCAACCTCGTCACGGACGGCCTGCCGGCGCTCGCGCTCGGGGCCGACCCGAAACCCGACGACGTCCTGGACCGCTCCCCCCGCGGCGACGACGAACCGGTCATCGACACCCGGATGATGGTCTCCATCCTGACCATCGGCGCGCTGATGACCGCCACCGGTCTCGCGCTGTTCTTCTTCGGCCTGTCGAGAACCCGGGACCTCGTCGTCGCTCAGTCGCTACTGTTCACCTTCCTCGTCACCATCGAAATGGTGCGCATCCAGTCGATTCGCTCGCGATACGACCAGGAATTCTTCTCGAACCGCTGGCTCGTCGGCGCGATACTGGTGACGCTCGCGCTCCAGTTGCTCGTCCTCTACACGCCCCTGCACGTCTTCTTTGACGTGGTCCCGCTCTCTCGCCGGGGCTGGACCTGGATCGGCGTCGCGTTCCTCGCCTTCCTCGTCGCCGACGCCCTCGTCTCGCGGTTGTACGACCGCACCGTCGCCGACGACCGCTGGCCCGGGCCGCCTCGGCACGAGGACTAAGCCGCTCAGCGCCGTATCGGGGGTATGGCCAGGCGACTCGCGGACGGGGTGTGGCTGCTGGAACTCGCCGACGTTCCGGTGTTCGGCGCGAACGCGTTCGTCGTCGACGACGGCGAGGTGACGCTGGTCGACGCGGGCCTGCCGCGAGCGGGCCTGCCCGGCGAACTCGCGGACGCGGGTTACGATTCGGCCGACGTGGACCGCGTGCTCGTCACCCACTACGACGTGGACCACGTCGGCGGTCTCCGGGACCTCACCCTCGACGTGCCGGTCCACGTCGGGGAGCGCGACGCCGCGCTCGTCGCGGGCGCGTACGACCCGCCGTGGCTCCACCACAAGGGGGCGTTCCACCGCGTCGCGCGTCGACTCGTCTCGCTCCCGGCGACGCTCGACGTCCGCCCGGTCGCCGACGGCGAGCGCGTCGGTGGGTTCACGGCCCACCACACGCCGGGGCACAACCCCGGACACACGGTCTACGTCCACGAGGCGCTCGGCGTGGGCCTGCTCGGGGACCTCGTCTGGGAGCGCGACGGCGACCTGACGCCGCCGAGGTGGTGGGACTCCTACGACGTGGCTCGACTGCACCGGAGCATCCGGCGGTTCGCCGGTCGCGAACCCTCGCTCGCGGTGGTCTGTCCCGGTCACGGCGACCCCGTCGTCGGCGGCGGGTCGGCGCGGCTGACCGACCTGGCCCGACGACTCTGACGACCGCCGGCGCACCTGCCGGGGCCGCCCCGGCTCCAGGCCGTGGAAAGGAGCGACTACCGCGGTAGGCTCGGCCACACGAGGGCAAAGCACACCACGGACGCCGCCGAACCCACGCTCGGAGGGTGGAAGGGTTGAGATATCTCGTCACGGGTGCGACGGGCGCTATCGGCAGTGCAGTCGTCGAACAGCTTCTCGGAAGTCGGGCGTCGGAACCGGACGACGTGCCCGAGGCGGACCTGCGACTCGGGGCGGACGACGTCCTGCGCGTCTTCGTGCGGAACGCCGACCGCTTCCGCGACCGGTTCCCGGACGCGCCGGTCGAGGTCGCGGAGGGGAACGCGCTGACGCCCATCGACGTGCGGAGCGCGGTGGCCGACGTCGACGTCGTCGTCCACTGCGTCAACTTCCCCCTCGCTCGCTACCACCAGAACGTCGAGGCGGCGAGGCTGCTCGTGACCGCCATCGGCGAGGACCGCCCGCATCTCGTCTTCCCCGGGAACACCTGGGTGTTCGGCTCGCCGGACCCGCCGATAACGCCGACGACGCCGTTCGACCCGCCGTCGCGACTCGCCAGGTTGAAAGCCGAGACGGACGCGGTGCTGACGAACGCGCCCTTCCCGACGACCGTCGTCCACCTGCCGGACTTCTACGGCCCGCACGTGACCAACGACCTCGTCCGGCCCCTGTTCGCCCGCCCCGTCGCGGGTCACAGCGTCGTCTTCCCCGCGCCGGTCGACGTGTCGCACGAGTTCGTCTACGTGGCCGACGCGGCGCGCGCGCTGCTCGCCGTCGCGGGCGAGGAGACGGCCGAGAACCGCCGGTACACCGTCGGGACGGAGCCGACGACGGTCCGGAAGTTCGTCCGGCGGGCGTACGACGCCGCGGGCACGGACGGCCGCGTCTGGGGCTTGCCGCCGTGGGTCGTCCGCGTCGCGGCGCTGTTCAGCGACAGGGTCCGCTCCGTCGCCGACATCCTCCACGTCTTCGCGACGGACGTGACGATGAGCGGCGCGGCGATTCGGGAGGACGTGGGGTTCGAACCGCGAGTGGGGTCCCGCGAGGGCGTCCGGCGAACCGTCGCGTGGTACGACTCCGAGGGGGTTTAACAGTCGTGGCTCCGAAACCTCACACGATGACAGCTCTCTCGAACCGACGCTCGCGTGCGCTCCTGGCCGCGGTCGGCCTGGGCGTCGGCGGGTACGCGTTCGCCGTCGCCGTCGTCCTCGTAGCCGGCCTCGTCCTCGCGGCCGCGGGAGTTCCCGTGCTCGACAGCCCGTCGCTTCTCATCGGTCTCTCGGTCGTCATGGGGCAGGGCGTCGGCTTCGGTCTGTTCGCGCTGCTGTATCTCCGGCGCACGGAGCGCGGCCTCTCGTACGTGAAGGCCCGCGTTCCGACGCTCCGCGACCTCGGCTGGACCGTCGGCGGCTTCGTCGTCTTCTATAGCGGCCTCGTCGCCGTCTCGGTGCTGTTGTCGTCGCTCGGCATCCAGTCGGCCCAGAACGAGATAACCCAGATTGGCGAGCAGGACCCGACGGTGTTCCTGATCCTGATTCCGCTCTCGCTGCTGCTCATCGGTCCCGGCGAGGAGCTCCTCTACCGGGCCGTCGTCCAGGAGCGACTCCGCGAGGCGTACGGTCGCTGGGTCGCCATCGCGGTCGCCAGCCTCATCTTCGCGCTCGTCCACGTCTTCTCGCTGCAGGGCGGTGCGGGCGGAAAGCTCGCGTACCTCGCCATCCTGTTCGTCCTGTCGCCCATCCTCGGCGCGGCGTACGAGTACACCCGGAACCTCGTCGTCCCGGCGGTCATCCACGGGCTGTTCAACGCCGTCCAGTTCGCCCTCGCCTACCTGACGATGACCGGCCAGATGCCCGGGACGTAGTGTCACTCCTCGTACCAGCGGCGAATCTCGAACTCGGCGTACCCGCCGTAGGCGATTTCGAGCGACCCCATCCACCAGTTCCAGCGCTCCGGCAGCGAGCGGTCGTCCGGGGCGTCCCGAAGGTGCTCGACCACCGCTGCTGGCGTGAGTTCCGCGCCCGCGTCGCTCCGGTACGTGCCCGAATCGGCGAGGTCGCCGGCCTGCCGGACGACCACGCGGCGAGCGCCCGGCGGCGCGTCGAACGCCTCCTCGAGTCGGCGGTCGAGTTCGGTCGTGTCCATCGCCCTTTATTGGGTCGCCGTGCGTGGTAACTCCTGTGACTACCGAACGACCGACCGTGTTCGCGGTGGACGAGTACGAGGCCCAGCAGTTCGACGGCGTCCTGATACAGGACGACGCCGTCGTCTGTCTCGACGCCGGGGAGCGCGCCCGGGTCATCCCGATGGACAAGGTGAACCATATCGACGCCGACCCGGACCTCCTGCTGACCGGCGCGGAGGTCCCCGACTCGTTCTTCGGCGGCGCTGAGTACGCCTTCGTCGACCCGTCGAAGTTCGACCGCCTCCAGGAACACCTCGACGCCATCGAGCGCGAGAACTACTGAGGTCGGCCGCCTCGACTGGTGACGCCTCGAAGTCGCCGTCGACTCCCTACCCGTCCAGCGTGCGCTCGACGGCGGCCAGGACGCGGTCGGCGTCCGGACGGTAGTCGTCCTCGCGGGCGAACAGGGGGTACGGAACGTCGTAGCCGGTGACGCGCTCTACCGCCGTCTCGAGGTGGTAGAACGCCTCGTCGTTGATACGGGCGATTATCTCGGCCGCCATCCCCGCGGTGCGCGGCGCTTCGTGGACGACCACGCACCGGCCGGTCTTCCGCACCGATTCGACGAGGGCGTCGTCGTCCAGCGGGACGATGCTGCGGAGGTCGAGCACCTCGACGCTCGCGTCCGCGTCCTCGGCGGCCGCCGTCGCCTCGCGGACCATCGCGCCCCACGCGACGACGGTGACGTCGTCGCCCTCGCGCACCGTCCGGGCCTCGCCGAGCGGTACGACGTGGTCGCCGTCGGGCACGTCCTCGCGGATCGCCCGGTAGAGCCGCGTCGGCTCCATGAACACCACGGGGTCGGGGTCCCGTATCGAGGCGGTCAGTAGCCCCTTCGCGTCAGACGGGGTCGCGGGGACGACCACCTTCAGGCCGGGGACGTTGGCGAACCCGGCCTCGAAGCTCTCCGAGTGGTGTTCCAGCGCCCGGATGCCACCGCCGTACGGCGTCCGAACGGTCATCGGACAGCCGTACCGGCCGCGGGTCCGACTCCGGATGCGTGCGACGTGCTGCTGGAGCTGGTGGAATCCCTGGTAGAGGAATCCCTGGAACTGTATCTCCGGGACGGGCGTGAAGCCGGACGCGCCCAGTCCGACGCCGAGACCGATGATGGCGGACTCCGCCAGCGGCGTGTCGACGACGCGGTCGGGGAAGTCGTCGATGAGGCCCTCCGTCGCCCGGAATACCCCGCCGTTGACGCCGACGTCCTCGCCGTAGACGACCACCGACTCGTCGCGCGCGAGTTCCTCGCGGAGCGCCTCGCGGACGGCCTCCACGATGCGGAGTTCACTCGCCACGCTCGAACGCCTCCCGTTGGCGCTCGACCGACCGCGGCGGGTCGGCGTAGGCGAACTCGAACATGTCGGCCGGGTCGACGTCCGCCTCGCCCGCCTTCGCGCGCTCGATGGCGTCGGCGAGCTCCGCCTCTATCTCCTCGTCTATCCGCGCCACCGTCTCGTCGTCGAGCACGCCCTCCTCCCGGAGGTACGCCTCGAACCGCTCGACCGGACCGCGACGCCCCCACTCCGCTTCCTCCTCCTCCGTGCGGTAGACGGCGGGGTTGTCCGAGGTGGTGTGCATCGACAGCCGGTAGGTGAGCGCCTCCACGAACACCGGGTCGCCGGCCCTCGCCCGTTCGAGCGCGTCGCTGACGACGCCGTAGACGCCGAGCAGGTCGTTGCCGTCCACCTGCACGCCCTCGATGCCGGCGGCGACCGCCTTCTGCGCCAGCGTCTCGGTGCGCGTCTGCTGCGCCCGGGGCGTCGAGATGGCGTACCGGTTGTTCTGACAGAGGAAGACGACGTGGGCGTCGAACACGCCGGCGACGTTCATCGCCTCGTACACGTCGCCTTCGCTGGTCGCGCCGTCGCCGAAGTAGGTGAGGGTGGCGGCGTCCTCGCCTTCGAGTTCCTGTCCCCATCCGATTCCGGCGGCGTGGAGCGGTTGCGTTCCGACCGGGACGGCCGGCGGCATGTCGCGGTTCTCGTCCGGAATCTCGGCCCCCTCCTCCATCCCCATCGCGTACCACAGCAGCGCGTGCGGCGACGCGCCTCGCGTGAGGAAGGCGGCACTCTCGCGGAACGAGGGAACCATCCAGTCCTCGTCGGCGAGTGCGAGCGCGCTCCCGACCTGCGCCGCCTCCTGACCGATTGCGGGGGCGTACGTCCCTAGCTCTCCGCGACGCTGGAGCGCGATGGCGCGCTCGTCCAGTCGCCGCGAGCGTTTCATCTGCCGGTACGCCTCGCGTAGCCGTTCGTCCGAGAGGTCCGGCGCGAGTTCCCGGTCGACGGTGCCGTCTTCGGCGAGCACTTGCACGGAGTCCACCCCGAACTCCGCGATTCGTTGGCGCGGCATGGCGACCGAGCTACGACGGCCCCTCACTTATGTCACCTTGCCGCGGGCACCGCTCCCGAGCGCGGTCCCCGTCCACACCAGTTTTCACTCCGGCGGGAGTAGTCTCCCCCGATGTATGACCGGATTCTCGTCCCGACCGACGGTAGCACCGCGACGCAGGAAGCGGCGAAGCACGCCATCGACGTCGCCGGCAAGTACGGCGCGACCGTCCACGCGCTGTACGTCGTCGGCACGGAGCGACTGGAGCGTTCGGACGCCACCCGCGAGGAACTCGAAGCCGAAGGCCGGGAGGCGACCGAGGCCTTGGTCGACCGGGCCGACGACGCGGGCGTCGACGTCGTCACCGCGGTTGAGGACGGCCGCCCCTCCGACCGCATCCTCGAATACGTCGACGACGAGGACGTCGACCTCGTCGTCATGGGTACTCGCGGCCGGACCGGCGTCGGCCGCGTCCTGCTCGGCAGCGTCGCCGAGCGCGTCGTCCGCCGGGCCGACGTGCCGGTGATGACCGTCCGGGCCTCCGGCGAGCGCGCCGTCGAGACCGCGGAGGAGGCCGTCGCCGTCGCCCGGGACGCGCTCGAAGTGGAGGGCCACGACGACGTGTCCGTCACCGAGGAGCCGTATCGCGCCGCCAATACCTGGATCGTCCGCGCCGAGGGCGACGGCGACGCGTTCAACGTCCACGTCGACCCCTCCTCCGGGGATACCAGCGTCGCTCGCATCCGACGGCGCGACTGACCCGCCTTCCGCCCGCGACGGGAGCTTTTACCTCCCGGGGCGCGTGGCTCCGCCCATGACCCAGGCGTTCGAGGAGCGAACGCGGCGCTGCCAGCAGCGACTCCGGGCCGTCGAGGCCGATGCAGTCGTCCTGTTCCCGAGCACGAACCTCTTCTACCTCTCGGGCTTCCGCGAGGACCCCGGCGAGCGCCACCTCCTCCTGTTCGTGCCCGCGACGGGCGACCCCGCGTTCGTCGTTCCGGAGATGTACGACGAACAGGTCGCCGAGGCGTCGTGGGTCGACGACGTGCGGACCTGGAGCGACGGCGACGACCCGCGCGAACTCGTCCGCGAGGCCGCGACGGACCTCGCCGTCGCCGACGGCCGCCTGCTGCTCGACGACCGCATGTGGGCGCTGTTCACCCAGGACCTCCGCGCCGCGCTGCCCGACGCGGACTTCGGCCTCGCCAGCGAGGTGTTGGCCCCGCTGCGCGCCCGGAAGGACGACGCCGAAATCGACGCTCTCCGGGAGGCCGGTCGGGTCGCCGACGAGGTCTGTGTCGCGGTCCGCGAACTGGGTGAGGAGGCCGTCGGAACGACGGAGGCCGAACTCGCGCGGGAGATCGAGTCGCGTCTCGCGGACGCGGGCGGCGAGGAACCCGCCTTCGAGACCATCGTCGGCTCCGGCCCGAACGGCGCGAAACCGCACCACGGCCACGGCGACCGCGAGATAGGGTACGGCGACCCCGTCGTGCTCGACTTCGGCGCGTTCGTCGACGGCTACCCCGGCGACCAGACGCGGACAGTCGTCTTCGCCGGGTCGCCGCCCGAGGAGTTCGACCGCGTCCACCGCGCGGTGCTCGAAGCCCAGCGGGCCGGCGTGGAGGCGGCCGAACCGGGCGTCCCGGCCGAGGCCGTCGACCGCGCCGCCCGCGAGGTCGTCGAGTCCTACGGGTACGGTGACCGGTTCGTCCACCGGACGGGCCACGGCGTCGGCCTCGACGTCCACGAGGAGCCGTACGTCGTCGAAGGCAACGAGACGGAATTCGAACCCGGCATGGTGTTCAGCGTCGAACCCGGCGTCTACCTGCCCGGCGAGTTCGGCGTCCGCATCGAGGACCTCGTCGTCGTCACAGAGGACGGCTGCGAGCGCCTGAACGACTCCCCGCGGACCTGGCAGCCGCTCTGACGGCCGGGGTGGCGGTCGCCAGCAGGACTAACCGCGAGCAGGTCGTCGGTGCGGTCATGGACCGAACCACCGACGTTCGCGGCGCACTGGCCGACGTTCGGGTCGGCATGGAGCGAAAGCGCGAGGTCGTGGCGGTGCTCGAAGAGTCGCGAGAGGCCGTCAGCGAGGGTCGCGTCGCCCTCGCGGAGGGCAAGCAGGCGGCGCTCGAACGCCGCGACCGCCTCCGTCGTCGCGTCGCGGGCGTCCAGCGCGCCGTGGAGTTGCTCCAGCAGAACGGCGGCGACGCCGACCTTCGGGACGTTCTGGCCGCGCTCGGCGGTCGTTCGGAGGCCGGGTCCGGCGCGTCGCTCCCGCCGCAGCGCTCGTCCGACGCCGAGCGGTCCCGACCTACGCCGTCTCGCTCGGCCTGACGTTCGCGTCGTGCCGGAAGCGGTTCTCCGGGTCGTGGGGCGAAGGTCACCGCCGTGCGCACGTCATTGATTCTCCGAGGGTCGCGCGACGAGCACCGGCCGATGGGACAGCTCCGCCGGGAGTTATTGCATCCCACGCACCGCCGTTACGACCGGTCACGGTCGCCCCGGCCGTCGGCTCCCGTCGCGTCGTCCCGGTCGACCGACGGGAGTCGGTAGACGTCCACATCGGACCCCGTCCTCGCGTCGCGGTTCGCGACGGTCGCCATCGTCTCGCGGGCGAACGCCTCGACGTCGTCGAGTTCCTCGGCGTCCGGACCGCTTTCGAGGAGGCCGACGGCGACCGCTGCTCCGCTGCCCCGCGCCGTGGCCTCGGTCGCGAGGACGCCCCCGTCGTTGCCGACCTCGCGGAGTTCGGCGTTCCCGTCGGCGGTGCGACCCGCGACGATGGCGTCGACGCCCTCGTCGGCGGCGACGTCGGCGGTCGTGTGGGCGAGCCGGTCGAGCGCCATCGACTCGTCGCGCTCCGTCTCGTAGGACCGGAGCTCCGACTCCACGCGACTCGCGAACTTCCGTATCGAGCCGGGGTCGCCGACGGCGGCCACTCCTGCCCGGTCGAAGTCGTGGACGCGCTGGACGCCGTCGCTCGCCGTCGTCCCGTCGTGGGTGTATCGGCGGTCGCCGGCGAGGACGACCCCAGCGGTCGTCTCGATTCCGAGTATCGTTCCCACGCCCGGCGTATCGGCCCGTGACGAAAAGAGCATTCCGTCCGAACGGGCGGTCCATCTTTTTCTTACGCGCGCGTGCGTGGCTGGACTCGTTTTCGACCACCGGATGTCCCGGTCGCAACTGTTCGTTTCCCGGTTTCAACGGCGCAGTTCCCCTCGGCGCTCGTTCACCGATTCCCCGAAACGCTCCATTGCGAGATACTACCACTCATCGTGGATTATCTTTGGTTCACGAACTCGTCCGGCGATTCGATTTCGATGTGCTTAAACGTATCCGGGGTTTTCGAAGTAATGTGAACGCCGTCGCGGACTTCGACCCGGGCCTGACGGGCCTGGTTCGAAGGCCTTATATGTAGACGGTCCTTCGCTGTGAATGCGAAGGCGACGCCGTCACGCGGTCTTCACCAGGTCCGACGGACCTGGTTCGAAGGCCTTATACGTGAACGGTGCTTCGCTTGGAACGCGAAGGGCGAACCCGGTTCATCCGGGTTCGCTATGCAGACGCCAAGGTGAGCTGTGCTCGGCCCCCGAGCCACGTTCTGCTCGCCGATGACGGCGTCGTTTCCAGTATGAGGACTCCACCCCTGCGGTCCGCCGTACACGATGGGGTCTGACGTGAGCCCTGACAGCCGATAGTCTGTCGACACCTCAACACGACATTGTCGCTATCATGCGACGTCTCCGCCAGACCCACTGAGTATGACGCTCAGGACCATTCCGGTTGATCCTGCCGGAGGCCATTGCTATCGGAGTTCGATTTAGCCATGCTAGTCGCACGAGCTCAGACT
>NZ_JBPBWC010000031.1:0-24331 GCF_050954125.1 Halomicrococcus pelagicus
GACGACACGAAGGCGAACCGCGTGGAACGGGGCTTGTACATCTGCTCGTCGTGTGGGTTGGTCGGGAACGCGGATTGCAACGGGGCGGAGAATATGCGGCAGAAGATAACTCCGAGTCCTCACGGCGAAGATAGGAGTAACGGCTGTGTGGCACAGCCCTCGGTACACCTGTTCGACCGCGAGAGCGGGATGTTTCGGACGAGAGAACAGGTCGTGTCGTAGACCGGCAAATATCCCACCTATAGTACGGGAAGCCCCGTCGTTCACGACGGGGAGGATGTCACCGATCGCGTCACGGCGCCTTGATATATCCGTACTCCAGCTCCTGGAGGCGTGCGAGTTCGCCGACGGCGGAGGGGACGGGTTCGACGCCGTCGACAAGGTCGTCTTCCGTCAGTCCCAGCGCCTCCATCGCGTTCCCGCAGGCGCGGAAGGCGACGCCGCGCTCCTGTAGCGACGTGACGAGGTCGTAGAACTCGTTGTCCCCGGTCGGCGGCGTGTAGAGCGTGACGCCCTTGCCGTTCGCGACGAAGGCGAGTTCTTTTACGGGAACCGTGTCGTCCTCGAGCAGGTTCTTCGCGTTGAGCAGCGCGTGGCGCTGGGCCTTGGTCTCGCCACTCGACAGGTGGACGACCGTCTTCGCGGGCGGTGACGGCCGGGGGTCGCCGGTACACCGGTCGCGCGTCGCACCGACCGATTCGCTCCCGAACAGGAGGGCGCTGACCGTTCCGACAGCCGAAACGAAGCTTCGTCGTTCCATACAGATATTTCTACATAGTGTATAGTACTAAAAGTTTCTTAAAATATAATAAAACAAAATGCTGTCACGCTTGCACCTTCAGGGTCGGCCGGATGCGTCGCTCAGGAGTCGACGGGCGTTCCCGGCGGAGGAACCGCCGGCCAGGACGACGCCCGTCAGTTCGCGGCGCAGTTGTTCGGACCGAGTTCGAGGTCCTCGGCGTCGTCGTCGAGCGGTTCGTCGCCCCAGTTGATGTGTTTGATCCGCTGGTAGTTGTTAGGGGTGTCCGAGAGACTCTCGACGATGGTCTCGACGAACAGTTCCTCGTCGTCTTCTTCGACCAGCTGGAACAGTTCGTTGTCGGTGGCGAGACGCTCGAGCGTCGTCGCGAGCGGACGGATCTCCTCGTCGCTGAAGTGGCCGGGGAGGACGACGGTGTCGTCGGGCAGGTCGGCGAGTCGCTGGAGGCTGTCGAAGAGGTCGTCCGCCGCCTCCCGAATCGCGTCCTCGCTACCGTCTTCGAGGTCGGGACGTCCGACGCTCCGGAGGAAGAGCGTGTCCCCCGACAGAATCGCGTCGCCGAACTCGAAGGAGGTGCTCCCGGGCGTGTGACCGGGCGTGTGCAGGACGTCGAGTTCGCGGTCGCCGACGGGTATCGTCTCCCCGTCCTCGAGCGGCGTGTACTCGTCGAGCGAACCGGCGTCGTCCTCGTGGAGGTAGTAGGGCACGTCGAACCGATCGGCGATCTCTCGCCCGCCGCTGACGTGGTCGGCGTGGGCGTGCGTGTCGACTGCCCCGACGATTTCGAGGCCCCGTTCGTCGGCCATGTCGCCGTACTGCTCGACGTACTGGCTCGGGTCGACGACGAGCGCCTCGCCGTCGTCGAAGACGAGGTACGAGATGCAGCCGGTGCCCGGACGGACTATCTGGCTGACGCCGCGCTCGTCGACATCGTAGGTCTGATGGACGCGCCCCCAGCCGCGCATTCCGTCGGTCATCGAACGTGCGTCGTACCCTCGCTCGTTCAGGAAGCCGGCGGCGTCGGCCGACGTGATTCCGCCGACGCAGACGACCGCGATCTCCTCGTCCTCGGGAATCTCGTCGAGCGCCGCTTCGAGGCTCGAGAAGTCCCCGTCGAGCAGTTCGTCGTAGATGGGAAGGTTGTGGCTTCCGCTGATGGCCCACTCCTCGTAATCGTCCTCGTTGCGGACGTCGAGGACGAACAGGTCGTCGTCGTCGCGTCGTTCGGCTACTTCGCTCGGAGCGATGTCGGGCGATCCGAATTTGGTATTGCTCATTCTGTACACTACTACTTACTCCCTACCTATAAAGGATTCGCCCGATGAGAGAGGGTAGAGGAAAGACGGAATAGCGGTCGGAAAGGTGAGGATTCAGATGGCCGGCGAAGAAGTATAGTGAGAAATTGGAAGAACAGTGTGATAATTTCCCCGTCAGCGCTCACCGTCGCGGCCGAACGCGACCCGGAGCACGGCGGTCAGTCCACCGCCGCGTCGGCGCGCCAGCGGGAGGCGAGTCGACCGGTGCCGAACTCACGACCGTCACCCGTCGAGCTTTCCGTTCAGGACCTTCGCCGCCGTCAGGACGGGGTCCCAGGTGGGACTGAACGGCGGGGCGTACGCGAGGTCGAGGTTCTGTAGCTCGGTGACCGTGAGACCGGCGTGAAGCGCCGTGGCAACCGTGTCGACGCGTTTCACGCCCTCTCTTCCCACGACGCTCCCGCCGAGGACGCGTTCCGTCTCCCGGTCGGCGACGAGGGTCACGGTGAGGTCCTCGGCACCGGGGTAGTAGTGTGCCCGCGACGACGCCGTGATCTCGACCGAAACCGGGTCGAACCCGGCGTCGCGAGCCGTCTCCTCGTCGAGGACCCCCGTCCGTGCTGCGCCGAGGTCGAACGCCTTGACGATCGCCGTGCCGGCTGTCTTGCCCACCTCCGTCGGCGTTCCGGTCACCGTCTGGCCGATCGCACGGCCGGCGCGGTTGGCGGTCAGCGCCAGCGGGACGTGGTCCGGTTCTCCGGTGACGACGTTGGTCGTCTCCGCACAGTCTCCGGCCGCGTAGACGTCCTCATAGTTCGTTCGCCCGTACTCGTCGGTGGCTATCGCGCCCGTCTCGCCGATCTCGATGCCGGCCCGTTCGGCGAGTTCGACGTTCGGCGCGACGCCCACGCCGACGACGACGATGTCCGCCGGCACCGTATCGTCCGCCGTCTCGACGGCGGAGACCGCGCCGTCGCCGGCGAATCCCTCGACGGGCGTGTCGAGACGGAGGTCGACGTCCTGCTCCCGGAGGTGGTCCTCGACGGCGGTGGCGACCGTCTCGCCGAACGGCTGGAGGACGTGCGGCAGCATCTCGAATAGGTGGACGTCGAGTCCGCGTCCGGCGAGCGCTTCGGCCATCTCGATGCCCACGTAGCCGCCGCCGACGATCGCCGCCGTCTCCGGCGCGGCGTCGCCGACGTAGTCGTGAATCGCACCTGCCTCGTCCATGTCGTGGATGGTGAACACGCCGTCGCGGTCGAATCCTTCGAATGGTGGTTCGATCGCGCTGGCGCCGGTCCCGACGAGCAGGTGGTCGTAGGGCTGCTCGAACCGGTCTCCGTCCGCGGACACCGTCACGGTCCTTTCCTCCGGATTTATCGCGACGACCTCGTGGTTCGTCCGGACGTCGATGTCCCGTTCCGTCCGGAACTCTTCGGGGGTTATCTGGACGAGGTCGTCCAGCGACTCCACCTCCTCTTTCACGTAGTAGGGCATGCCGCACGCGGCGTACGACACCCAGTCACCCTTCTCGAACGCGACGACGTCCAGGTCCGGATTCTCTCGCTTCGCCTTGCTGGCAGCGCTCATTCCGGCCGCGTCACCACCGACGACGACGAACGTATCGACCATACTGGGCGTACGTGGGGATACCGCTAATGACTGGTGGTCGTTCGCACCTCTCTGGAACAGCCGAAAGCGTGGAGATGGCCCGGCCCGTAGTTACGAGCATGAGCTCTGATTGGCAATCCCGCATCCGTCACAGACGCGAAGAGAAAGACGAGTACTTCGGCTCGAATCCCCACTCACCGATTCCGTCCGACGAACGCGAGTCGTTCGACGGGCTCTCGTACTATCCCGTCGACGAGGCGTACCGGTTCGAGCTACCGCTCGACGAACACGACGACAGAGAGACGGTGACGGTCGGGACCAGCACCGGCGGCGAACAGGAGTATCTCCGCTGGGGTGAGTTCCGGTTCGAGGTGGACGGCGAGGCGGTCACGCTCCAGGCGTACAAGAGCGACCCCGACGACGACCGGCTGTGGATCCCGTTCCGCGACGCGACCAGCGGCGAGGAGACCTATGGGGCAGGTCGCTACCTCGACCTGGAAGCCGCCAGCCACCGGACGGACGAGGGGACGTGGATTCTCGACCTCAACGAGGCGTACAACCCGACCTGTGCGTACTCGGAACAGTACGAGTGTCCCCTTCCGCCGACCGAGAACTGGCTCGACGTCCCCATCGAGGCGGGCGAGAAGGCGTACCACTAGCTACCGCCCCCTTCGCAGTGCACGCCGAGAACGGATTCGACGCCAGTCGAGCCTCGCTCTCCGGCGTCGACGTCGATAGAACGCTAGTGGGTCTCCGCGTCGAGTGCCGCGTCGTAGCGCCTGGCGACGAGTTCGACCCACCCGAGTTTCAGCCCCATCGAGAGCGCCATCGCGAGCGCCGCACGGACGGGCTTTCGGGCGTACGCGGCGGCCAGCGCGTAGGCGAACGCGGGCACGTTCACCGTGTTGAGGACGTTCGGCCACCCGAGTCCCAACGAACCGTTGCCCGCTTCGATCCACCACCGCTCTGCGCGCACCGCTCTCGTCATCCAGCTATCCGTGTCCGGGTCCGGCGGGCCGAACGCGACAGGATTGACGACGGTCGCGAGCACCGCCAGGGCGACCAGCCGCCGGTCCCGGCGATAGAGCGCGAACACCAACAGCGGTGAGATCAGCAGGCGCGACCAGCCGCTCTTCGGATTCGAGTGACGTTCCCAGAACGTGTCTTCGAGCCGACTGCGAAGCGGCGCGTCCGGTTCCGTGTCCATCATCACCGCTACTACTGCCCCGACGATAACTCGTTCCGCCGTTTCGCCGCCGCTGCGGCGGACGCCGGCCCGGGAGGGCCGCCGTGTCAATCCTCGTTCGCGGCGTCGTCCGAACGCCGGCGTCCGACCCGCCGGCCGGTGGCAGTGGTTAATGAGGCTCGGACGCGTACGTCGTACGATGGTCGGGGGGTTTCAACCGACGGCGGGTATCGAGGCACAGCTGCTCACGCTTCTCGCCGTCTTCGCCATCGCGGGGGGCGTCGGCGTGCTCACGACGAAAGTCGTTCGCATCCCCTACACCGTTGGTCTCGTGCTCGCGGGACTGACGGTGTCCATCCTCGACCTACCGCTGAGGACGCCGCTCTCGGGTGAACTCATCCTGCTCGTCGTTCTCCCGACGTTGATCTTCCAGAGCGCGATGAACATCGACACCGAACGGTTGCGCGAGAACGTCGGTCCAATCCTGGTGCTGGCGGTGGTCGGTCTCGTCCTCTCGGTCGGCGTCGTCGGCGTCGTCGGTGCGTCGGTGTTCGGACTCTCCGTCGCCGCGGCCCTCCTCCTCGGAGCGATGGCGATGCCGACCGACCCGGTTTCGGTCGTCGCCCTGTTCGACGAACTCGGCGCACCGGAACGCCTCTCGGTCCTCGTCGAAGGTGAGAGCATCCTGAACGACGGCGTCGCCATCGTGCTCTACTCGGTCGTCCTGTCCGTGCTGCTCGAGGCCCAGGCCGAAGGAGTCGCCGCCAGCGAGGTGATCACGTCCGACCTTCTCGTCAGGGACGTCGGGTTCGGCATCGTGTTCGCTATCGTCGGCGGAACCCTGGTCGGCGGGGTCGCCGGCTACGTCGCGTATCGTCTCCTCGTTCTCGTCGACGACCCGATGACCGGTATCGTGTTCACCGTCGTGCTTGCCTACGGAGTGTACCTGCTCGCGGAGCACCTCGGCGTCAGCGGCGTCATCGCGACGCTCGGCGCGGGACTCGTCGTCGGGACTCACGGCCCCGGCGACGAGGTGAGCGCACGAACGCGGCTGACGCTCGGGACGGTCTGGGCGAGCGCGGCGTTCATCGCGAACACCGTCATCTTCGTCGCCATCGGGGTCGCCACCCCGCTCGACCTGCTCGCGCAGTACGCCGGGGAGATTCTGGTCGCCATGGTTCTCGTCTTCCTCGCGCGGGCCGTCGTCGTGTACCCGCTAATCGAGTTGACGAACAGGCGGCTGGCGGACCCAGTTCCGCGGTCGTACCAACACACCATCGTCTGGAGTGGCATCCACGCCTCCGTCCCCATCGCTCTCGTCCTCGGGCTTCCGGAGCGCCTTCCCGCTGGACTGCGAGAGGAACTCGCCGCGCTCGTCTTCGGCGTCGCGGCTATCACGCTGGTCGTCAACGGACTCACCGTGGCGAGACTCATCGAGTACCTCGGTATCGTCAGGACGTCCGCGGCTGAACGGCGCTACGAACTGCTGATGGGGCGCCTCCACGGCGTCGACGCCGCGCTCGCGGGCGCCCGGGAGCTTCACGAACGGGACGACATACCCACCGAGTTCTACGAGAGTATCGTCAGCCGGTACGCGGACTGGAAGCGGCGGCTGGAAGACGATGTCGCTGATCTGCTCGACGAACATCCTCATCTGCGCGAGCGAGAGGCGCTCGCCGCGGAGAGCCAGATCACTCGTCGCGAGATTCTCGGCATCAAGACGGCGATGGAACGGGGAATCGTCAGCACCGACGTCGGCAACCGTCTCCTCGAAGAGACGGAACGGAGACTCGAACGCGTCGCCGACGACCAGCGCGCGCTCGATGCCGATTCCCTGGACGGCGAAAGGGGACGGGTGCCGGTACCCCCCGAGTTCGAGGCCGACGAGCGCTCGGCGGACTCGTCGGTAGACGACGACCGGCGAGGTGACCCGGATTCGTGAAACGCCCGGCTCCGAACGGTCTTGCTGTCGTTCACCACGACGGGTCGAACTGATTCCTGACGGGGCTGTGGGTTCGCGAGTTCGCGGTCTCCGAGGCGCGTCCGGCGGAGGGTGTTCTTGTTACAGTCGGCCCTCGCCGAACGGTCGGCACGCCACTTTCATCGCCGCTCGCTTCGAAAAGGTCAGCAGCATTCCGAGGCCGACGATACCGGCCGCGAGTGCGGAGTGCTGAACGTACCACGGAGCGTCCTCTATTCGCAGTACGGTGTACGCCGACAGTACGAGGAACAGTCCGGCCAGCGAGAGCAGCGTCTCCCCGACCCGCGTTTGATACCAGCTCACGGGGTCCAACGCCCCATCCGTCAAAGCACCACTCTCTCCCATCGTTACCACCAGTTCGACGTACAGTATAATACCATATGAATCTATACTTGATATTCATAAAGGGGTTGAACGTTCTCCGCTCCGAGCGTCGTCGAACGACTCACCCTCCGGTGTCGAGCACCGTCTCGTAGACGTGCTGGAGACGGTCGCCCATCCGAGAGAGGCTCACCTCTTTCGCGGCCGTCCGACCGTTCGACGGGCGCGGAGCGGAGAGAACATCGACGAGGCCGGTCACCAGTTCGGCATCGGACTGACAGACGTATGAGGGGGAGACGCCCGACAGCCGTTCGCGAACGTCACCGACGTCCGTCGCGACCACCGGAAGATTGCAGGCGAGTGCCTCCTTGACCGCGTTCGGCGAACCTTCCCAGTGCGACGTCACGAGGAGGACGTCCGCCGCGTTCATGTACAGCGGCATGCGCTCGTGTGGAACGTCGAAGACGGTCTGGATCTCTATCGGTCCGTCGGCGTCGAGATACTCCCGTGCAGCGGCGACGACCCGCTCGGCGCGCGGATAGTTCTTCACCTCGCGATGCGGTGGGTACGGGTAGAGGACGTGTCTGTTCGCGGGGTCCCAGCGTACCGCGGCTTGCGCCTCCTCCTGTGGCATCGGACGGAACTGGTCGGTGTCGACGCCGTGGGGCACGACGTAGCAGTCCTGGTCGAGTTCGCGTGCCATCGCCTGCGACATGACGACGACCGCGTCGCACCAGCGGGAACAGAGCTTGCTCACCCAGCCGTACTTTCCGAACAGGTCCGTCCCCCAGAGCGAGAGCACCACCGGCAAGTGCGTCTGTGCGAGCGCGAACGGCGCCGTCAACCCGTAGTTAGCGTGGACGAGGTCGTAGGAGTCGGGCACGTGCGCTCGCACCTGGGGATAGAACCGGAGATAATCCAGCACGGACCTGTTCCCCGCCACTTCTTTGCGGACGTGTTCCCCCGGCGGCGTTATCGTCGTACAAGCGGTGTCGTTCGCTTCGAGCGCCTCTATCTGCTTGCGGTAGAACGCGTCGTTTGCACTCGCGACGAGCTGCAGGGCTCTCATCGGGCCTGTCACCTCCTCCGTGGTACCGCACGCCTGAACGCTGGTTTCTGCACGGTCGGAGTGTCGCGCTCACCGAGTTTTGTTATATGTAACTTATCGGTAGTTATCGTCGTTAGGAGAGGTGCGGTGAATTTACTCTGACGACAGAGATAGATGATTATGGTGCGTTAGCCACAGCCGATACTTCCTCTCCACCGGCAGTTCGTAGCTACGGGGGGACGGTTCGTCCGTCCGCGAACCGGGTCGGACTCGAACGGCCCCTCCCCGGTCGGTGTCGTCCCTACCCACGGCCGGACCGGCAGGTCGAGTGGTCGGACCCGATCGCGTTCGAAACTACCTGTGGTACCTCCGCGAAGGAGACTCGTTCGACGTGCCGAGAGCGACGGCCCACCGACACGGTTGCGACGCGTTCGGCGCAGTCCCTCGTACCGCTCGCTGATGACCAATCCGGTCCCGCGAGACCGCACCGGCGTTTCCTCCCTCGACGGACGAACGTGGTCAGGGCGTCCCTACTACGGCCCTCTGACGCCACACGCTCTCGCATACGTCCAGTGTACGCCGCCGAAGCACGACCATAACAAAGCCGTAACCCGGCGTCGTGGTGGGTGGCTTTCGTTACCATGACGGCTTTACTACCGACGGGCGACCTTTCTGGATCGAGCGACCGCGACGACGGCTGCGATACGGTCACCGACGGCGGTGAGAGGCTCGGATGACAGGCGTCGTCACGCTCAGCGTCGAAATCGAACTCGGATGGGGCTATCACGACCTCGACCACGACGGCCGCGTGAGCGAAGACCGCGACCAGGAGGACGTCGCGCTCGACAGGCTTCTGGACCGCTGTGACGAACTCGACGTTCCGTTCACGTTCGACGTGGTCGGACACCTGTTCCAGGAACGACGGCCGGCGTACGACTCGCCGTATCCCGATGGCTGGTTCGACGGCGTCCCGGACGGTCCCGACCCGGCGTTCTACGCCCCCGACATGATAGAGCGGCTCAAGCGGACCGACGTCGACCACGAACTCTGCACGCACACGTACTCTCACACCCTCTGTTCGCAGGTCGACCCCGACGTGGTCGCGTGGGACCTCCAGCGGGCAGCCGACGTCCACCGTGCGGCGGGCGAGCCGGCACCCGTCTCGCTGGTCCCGCCTCGTCACTCGCCACCGCCGCGGGACGTCCTGCGCGACGCCGGCATCGAGATCGTTCGGACGGTCGGCTACGACCGAGAATCGAAGCGGGTTCACAAACTCCGTCGCCTGCTGTTCGAACCACCGCCGCCGAAAGCGCCGCGTCTGGTCGACGGCGTCGTCGAGACGTACTGCGCGCCGTTCACGACGCTGACCGCGTCGTCGCTGGCCTCGGGGTCGGAACCACCGCTAGCGATGTTCCGCTGTGTCCCCCGCCGACTCCGTCAGCGTCTCCACGAGCGCTATCTGACGCGAGCGGTCGAGACGGCGGCCGAGCAGGACTCGTACACGCACCTCTGGTGTCACCTCCACGACATGGCGAACGATTCCCAGTGGCCCCCCATCCGGTCGTTCCTCGGGACGCTCGCCGAACTGCGTGACCGCGGCGCGGTAGAGGTCCTGCCGATGGTGGCGCTCAACGACCGCGTCCGCGACCGGACCGGCGAGACCGACCGACAGTCCGACGACCGCGTCGTTCAGTCCGTGAAGACACCGTAAAGACGGACGCTCGCCCGGCCCGTGAGCCCCCCACGAGACCCTCCCCGAGGGGTCTGGAGTACGCTCGCTCTCCCGGCGTTTGCGCCGACGGCACCCATGCCGTCCGACCGTCGAGTTACGGGCCTTCCGTCCAGCACGTCCGACGGCGAGAAGTATCCCAGAGATAACACTTTAGTAGCTGGCTGCCGTGTCCGTTCGAGAATGAGCCAGCACACCTCTCGCCGGCAGTTCCTGGCTCTGGGGGTCGGCACCGTCGTCGGGGGACTGCCCAGCGACACCGCACTTCAGAGCGTCGACGCCGAACGGGACGATACGTCCGGGACGCAATCCGGCGACGCGAGGAGCCAGATTCTGACCAACCTGCCGAACGCCGACGGGCCAGTCGCCCTGCGCGGTGCTATCTACGTTCCCGCGCGGGCGTTCAACCGGTACCAGATGTGGAAAGACTACGACCGCGCGGTCATCGAGCGCGACCTGGGGTACGCCGCTCGCCTGAACCTCAACGCCATCCGGACGTGGATGAGCTACGCCTACTGGCTCGAAGACCCTGAGGGCCACGAGGAGCGACTCGATCACTTCCTTGACGCCGCCGCCGACCGCGACATGCGCGTGGTCCTCGGCCTCCACGACAGCGTCGGTCGCGAACCGACGTACGAGAACCTGATCGACGACGACCCGCTCACGGGCGTCCACACGTTCTCGCCCGCGACCCGGACGATGCGAAACGAGCGGCTCTGGACGAAACCGCGGGAGTACATCAGGTGGTTCATGCAGCGATATCGCAGTGACTCGCGGCTGCTTGCCATCGAATTGACCAACGAACCGGGGTGGGACCGGAAGGACGTCGAGTTCATGGCGAAGATGGCGAACACGCTCACCGCTTACCGGGGCGACCTGCCGCTGACGGTGGGGGCGACGAGCCTCACGAACAACACCCGCTATCTCGACTGGGGGATGGACATCCTGCAGTTCCACTACAACTTCGCACAGACGCCCGCCCAGTACCGTCGGACGCTCCGACTGGCGAACCGTATCGCGAGCCAGGTCGACGCCCCCGTCTGGCTGTCGGAGTGGCAGCGCATCCGCCCCGGTGAGGGGTTCTTCGCGAACGTGGACGACAAGTCAGCGGTCCCCGACTACTCCTCGCTGGCGCCGATAATCGCGGACGCGGGCATCGGCAACTTCTTCTGGTCGCTGATGGTCAAACCGGCGTACTCGGTCCGCCTCCGACGGATGGGCGTCATCAACGGCCTCTTCCACGAGGACGGAACGGTCTGGAGCAGAGACGACGCCAGCGCCATCAAGGCCATGTCCGGCGACCCGACGTTCGAGGGACGCGAACGACGCGAGTTCCCGGAGTGGGCCGCGAAGATCAAACCCGGCCGACGTGACGTCGAGATGCCGGGGACGGAGTACCCCCGGTGAGGCTGCGACGGGAGCGTGGAGTCGGAGCTAACAGTTGCCACGATGGGATGTCACGGCTGCGGCCCCGGAACCGAGACCCGCGATGTTCGACCGACGTCGCTTCGGCTGGTCGGGTAGTAAGATGGACTCCCGGCGCTCTCGTCTCGTTCTGCCGCGCCCCGCTTCGTTGTAGCTGGTCCCGACTGCTGTTCCGCATGATGGCAGCGCCGTAGTTCTCGTCGAAGTAGTTGTTCCCGGTCGTGATCCGACTGCTCGCGTCGTCGACGGTGATGGCGATTATGTTGCGCTGGAAGCCGGACTTCCTGACGGAACTTCGGGTCGTGTTCCAGAACGCTATTCCCTCGGCGTTGTGCGACACGTTCATCCGTCGAATCGTGACCCGAGACGCGTTTCGAACGAGCAACCCCCGATTCCACTCGGTCAGCGTCACCGTCCGAACGGTGACGTTCGACACTGATCGCGGGTGCGAGATTCGAATGCCGGTGGAGTTCGTCACGCCCCCGCCCCCGACCGTGTGACCGAATCCGTCGAGCGTGACGTTGCTCGAACGAATGACGATACAGCTATCCGAGAGTCCCGTTGCGCCGCCGACGTTCCGCCTGAGTGCGTACCGGCCGGGTTCCGTAATCGTCGTACACTGCGTGATGTTCGTGAACGTCGGTGACGAGTCGGTCGAGGTGCTACCGGCTCCGTCGGGCGAGTCCGTGATGATGCCGATCGCTACGATTCCGCCGGCAACGAGGACGCCCAGCACGAACGCTCCGAGTAGCATCCATCGTTGCCGGACCGCTGCATCGGATGCTGCCATCGAGAATCAGTCGTTACGACGTCAGGTGTCAAAAAGCTATACTTCGTTCTCGCGGTGAGGCGCACGCTGCGGTCGCGTCAATCGCTCCGTGAACCACGAGTGTCGGGTCGTCGAGTCGTTCGAGCCAGTCGTCGCAGACTCGACGCCACCGCCGTCGCTACCCCCTCGTTCCGCACTTCTCGATACTACGGCAATCCGTCGCGGGCCGCGCGTAGCACCGTAGGCGGCCCCTACCACGGGGACGAAGCCAGATTCGTCGGGGCACCGTCCGCTCTCGTAGTGCGGTTTTGCGCTTCGTCCGATCCGTCGTGCGTTCGAACCACCTCCCCGCTGATTGAAGCGCTCGCACGGATAGAACTATTACCGAACCAATAATTTTCGGTTGGGGAGATGACCGTTGTAACTAGCGTTTACTGCCTAACTATTAGCCTCAGGAGATTCATAACGAAGTGTGAACCCCTCTTCGACCAGAGTGCGCTATGCGAGAAAACAACGGAAATCATAGCAAGGTTAAGCGCAGAGGCTATCTAAAAGGAATTGCAGCGGCAGGAATGAGCGTGGGTGCTGTCACCCAGTTTTCCGACTCGGCGAGTGCGGCTTCGGACGACACCGTGCACGCGGACGGGGAGAGCGTCTATCTCGTCTTCGGTGCGGACACGTCGTCGACCGACCTCGAATCGTGGGTCGAGAATCACAAGGGAGACATCGCAGCGAGCTCACAGCAGTCCTCGTCGGAAGTCATCCAGTATCAGAACGTCTCGCAACTGAACGTCAACGAGCAGGGCAACGCCGTCGCCATCTCCATCGACGGTGGCGACGCCGAGGCCATCCAGCGGACGTACCAGAACAACCGGAACACCCAGCAGGGTAGCGCGCAGTCGATAAACGCGAAGAAGGAGACGAAGGAACAGACGTTCACCGGTGTCGGGAACGCGTACGTCGTCTTCGCCGAGGAAACGGAGTGCCGTGAGTTCTCGGGATGGGTCGTCAGCGACGACGCATACCAGAGCGAGCAGTCCGCCGAGGCAGATATCGACCAGACGCAGGCGGTCCAGCAGTTCAATTACAACAGCCAGAGCACCGCAGTCGCAATTGCAGAAGACAGCAGCTACTCCCGGGCGTATCAGCGAAGCTATCAGGAGAACAACAACCTTCAGTCCGCCGAAGCGCTGGCAGCGAACGCCGGTGACGGCGACTCCCAGAACGCCGACTCGTCGGTCGACCAGTGGCAGGACGTAAACCAGCTGAACGTCAACGAACAGGGCGTCGCGGTCGCTATCGCAGTCGGTGACGGAAGCGTCGCGAAAGCGTGGCAGATAAGCTGCCAGTTCAACGTGAACAAGCAGATCGCCAGCGCGACGGCGATCAACTTCGAGCCGAAGACGATGGCGGAGGTCACCGCGAGCGCCGACATGAACGGCGACTTCTCGGACTCGGACGTGACGCGTTCGGGGGACGGTTCGGAGCAGTCGAACCAGCAGGTTGCGTCAGCCGACATCGACCAGGTCCAGAGCGTCGGCCAGGAGAACATCAACATTCAGAACGCGGCCATCGCCGTCGCTCTCGAGGACAGCCAGGCCACGGCCACGCAGGCCAGCTACCAGGGCAACTTCAACGCACAGATCGCGTCGGCGGCCGCGGTGAACGTCGAGGACGGTCGGTACAGTGCGTCCAAAGTGATGGACGGCACGGACGTGAAGGGTGACGATTCCTGGGCGGTCGCCTACGAGAACGGTAGCGACCAGGCCAACCAGCAGACGGCCAACGTCGACATCACACAACTGCAGATCGTCGAACAGCTGAACGTCAACGAACAGTTCAGCGCGCTCGCGTTCGCCACCAACTGCGGCAACGCGTCGGCAGAACAGGTCAACTACCAGGTGAACGAGAACGTGCAGATCGCCGAAGGGACCGCGACTAACGAGGGCGACGACGGTAGCCAGGACAGAACGTGGAACGTCGGTCGACGCTTCGCTCCCCAGCGATTGTAGGACCGCTCCTTTTTCCGAAGGATGTGACGAGGGCAAGGTGATGGTACCAGACTCTGGGTGGTTTTCGACCGCCAGGCCCTCGTCACAGTGACGGTTCTGTAGACCTGATAAGTACTTTCTGGATTGCCTGACGGGAGTAGGGTTGCTCACGTCGGAACGCAGGCGGCGAGTACTGCACTTCAACCGTACCCTGAGAAGGCCGAACGTCCCGGTCGCGAACCGTGACGACGATGCAACGACGGCTTCGGAGCGAGAGACGCGTGAAACCTCCCGGTCAATTGTTTCTCGACCGATACTTTAGATACAAAAGATCGGAGCCGTTGGACTGGACAAAACGTAAGAGAAATTTCATTAGGAACGGAGCCCGTATATCCAGTACCGATGGCAGATCGGAACGACGGACACGGCGAACAGGCAGCGAAGCGACAGGAAACGGGAAGCCCGGTCGTGGCTGCGTCGGGCGTCGCGAAGACGTACGACTCGCCGCTCCCGTTCGGCCGGTCAGTTGCAGTCCTCGAGGGAGCCACACTCGAGGTCAATCGCGGAGAGGTCGTTGGGATTATGGGCGAAAACGGGAGCGGTAAATCGACGCTCATGCAGATTCTCGCGGGCGTCCTCGACCACGACGAGGGGGGAGGTAACACGCGCCGGTACGGTCGGATGGTGTCCGCAGGAGCCACGTCTCTACGACCGACTGACCGTCGACGAGACCTTCTGTCTCTTCGGACGGGCGTACGGGATGGACGACGCGGAAATCGAAGACGCACGGCGGTGGCTGACCGACGTACTCGACTTCGAGCGGTTCCGTGACCGGCAGGTTCGGCATCTGAGCGGCGGCAACCGGCAGAAGGTCAACCTGTCCGTAGCGCTGATGCACCAGCCGGACCTGCTCTTGCTGGACGAACCGTACACCGGATTCGACTGGGAGACGTTCCTCACGTTCTGGGACCTGACCGCGGAGTTGCGAGAGCGCGGCGTGGGCGTCGCTATCATCTCCCACATCATCAGCGAGCGCGACCGGTTCAACGTCATCTACGAACTCCACGAGGGACACCTCCACCGCCAGGATATCGGCGGAGACGAGACCGTGAATCCGGAACCGACCACCGAGGGCGTCTCCTGCGGGCGAACCGCGGAGTTCTTCGAGCGGAGGGGGACCGACGACGGTGGAAACGCCGTGACGCAGGAGGTGGGGTGAATGAGCGGGTCACGCCGCATCTCGGCGGGCGTCCGTGCGAGCACGTTGTCGTTCTTTCGGGAACCGCTAAACGTGGCACTGTTGCTGATACTGCCCGCCCTCTCCATCCAGATCTACGGCGTCAGCCTCGCCCAGTTCCCCAAACTGGGGCTGTTCGATACGACGAGGCCGCTCGAAACCACCGGCCGCATCACCGGTGCCGTCTTCGCGACTGGCGCTCTCGCCGGCGTGCTCGGCCTGTTCCAGATGATCAGCGCGCGGAACGCGGACCGCCGGCTCTCTATCTGTGGCTTTCGGTCCTCCAAACTCGTCGGTTCCCGGTTCGCGACGGTGCTCGTCGTCAGCATCGTCATCAACGCCGTTGCTGCCGTCACGCTCGGCATCTTGCTCTCGACCCCCGTCGGCGCCCCGGTGATCGCGTTCGCCGGGCTCGTGCTCGCCGGTGTCGTCTACGGTTTGCTCGGTCTCCTGGTGGGAACCGTGCTCCCCAGAGAACTCGAGGGCTCGCTCGTGCTGGTCGTCCTCGCGGACATGGACAACGTCTTCGCCAGCGGACTGTTCGACATCGACGAGAGCATCACCCGCTTCGCGCCGCTCTCTCATCCGCACGAGATCGTCACGCAGGCCGTCGTCGACGGGACGCTCGCGACCGACCACGTCCTCCCGGCGCTGGCACACGTTCTCGTCTTCGCCTTACTCGGCGTCGGGGTGTACTCCTTCACCGTCGCAAACGGAGGTGAGGCCTGATGCGACGGCGCGTCTCGACCGCTCTCTCGATGGGTGCCCGCGAGTTCGGCCGCACGCCCCTGTTGCTCGCGCTGCTTGCGTTCCTTCCCGTCTACATCATCGGCGTCTTCGTCTGGCTCGTTCCCGATACGTCCGTCCCGGTAACGGTCGACGGAACGCGGGTGACGGTAGCGATGACCGCGTTCGCGGCCGCGTACATGACGCCGGTCGCCGTCGCTATCCTGTCGGGAATCGTCGGTCTGTTTCTCGTCCAGTCGTCCCAGATGGCCGACGACCGCCTTCGACTCGCGGGATACCGGGCTGGCGAACTCGTCGTCGCTCGCGTCGGCCTCCTCGCCGCCGGCACCCTCGTCGCCACCACTGCGTCGCTGGCAGTCGCCCTCCTCTCTTTCTCCCCCGAGGCGGTTCTCGCGTTCGCGCTCGCGACCGCCCTCGGCGGACTCACGTACGGCGTCCTGGGCGTCATCGTCGGGACCGTCCTCGATCGACTCCCCGGCGTGTACGTCATGCTTTTCACGCCGATGGTGGACGTTCTCATGTTCCAGAGTCCGCTCGCGACGGATTCGCCCGGCTGGACTGCGGCCTTACCGGGTCATTTCTCGACGAACGCGCTGATGGAGGCGGCGTTCACGTCCGGGTCGAGCCTCGACGCGCTGGCGGCCGCCGGCGGATACCTCCTCCTTCTCCTGGTGGTCAGCGTCCTGGCCTTCTATCGGACGACGATGGTCGGGTGACCTCCCCTGCACGGGGCCACGCTTCGCTCGTGCTGCGCGAGTCTCGCGTTGGACGGAGAGACGCCGCCAGGTACGTTCCGTCGTCCAGGTGGCAGTTACACTCGCCGACGAGGCGGGAACCTCGTCGCCGGCTACGTCGCGACGCCGTCTCGCGGAACGACGTCAGCCACAAGAGTCACGTCTCCGTTTCGTCGTCGGCTGACCGCCGGGCGAGCGGTCGTCTGAGCGGCGAGTCAGCGTTCGCACAGCCCGGTTTCCCGCAGACGCCGGCGTCGTCTCCGGCCCGCTCGACGCCGGGGCTGAGCCGATGGAGTTCCCACGTCGCCTCGTGACCCGTCTCCGCGCGGTGGTCTTCGATGCGGGAACGGGCCGCCGCGAGCCTGGTAAACGTCTCCTCGAGCTCACACGCCGGGCACGTCACCGTCGCGCGCTTGCTTGCCATCGTACGAAACGACGACGGGAAGCCGGATAACCTCGTTGGATCGGTCGTCGACTGGGCGGTCAGCCACCGTCCGCGACTACCCATACCGGGAAGTGGTCGGACGCTCGCTCGGCGACCGCGCGACGGTTCTCGTCCGTCGGCCAGCCGACGCCGGACGCCCGGACGGTGAATTCCGTCGACGGCAGGACGTAGTCGGCCCGCGTCGGCCCGCGGGAGAGAACGCCGGTCGCGCGAGCGGTGCCGCGCTCACGACCCTCCGAACTGGACGGGGTCGTCGCAGTCACTCGCGGATTGTCGAGCAGATAGCGCGTAATCGCGTCGTCGGTCACCGCCCCGCCGGGTTCGGCGTTCATGTCGCCGAGCACGACGAACCGCTCGTCGGTCGCCAGACCGCCCTCCCGGCCGTCGTCGTCGTACGGATAGTCCGCGTCGGTGACGTAGTCGCCGATGAAGCGAATCTCGTCGTGACACCGCGGGGCGTTGAGGGTCTCCATGCCGTCTGCGAGCGGCGGCGACGGGTGTGCGACGACGGCGTGGACTGTTCCGGTGGGAAACTCGATCGGCACGTCTGCGACCGTCTTCGCGGGGAGTCGAAACCGCTCGCGCTCGTCGGCGGTGAGGTACACGTCGTGGTCGGAATCGGTGGGAATCCGGTGATGCGGGAGGTCGGTCCAGCGAAACTCCCGGAAGGTACGGACGCCGTCGGCGTCGATGGGAAACCGACTGTACAACGCCATCGCGTATCGCCCCGGGTACGGGGCGTAGCTGAAACAGTCCCGGGCGTAGGCGTCGGTTCCGGGCTCGACGCCGAGTCCGTCTTTCCCGACGTCCATCCCGCTCGGGATGCCGGTGTTACACCGCGGGGCGAACCACGTCTCGAAGTCGACGCCCTGGAGGTCCGGGGCCTGGGGCGTGCGGAGATAGTTCTCCAGGAACGCCGCCGCGTTGTGCGTCCGTTCCCACCCCTGCACGAAGTTGTCGTCCATCTCGTTGACCAGGAGAACGTCCGGCGTCGGCAACCGCTGGATCATCTCCGCGGCCGCCTCCAGTTGGTCGGTTCCCTCGCGCTGGACCTTCTCCGTCGTCAACCGTTCGACGTTGTACTGAGCGAAGACGTAGTCCTCCATCGTCCCACCGTCTCCCGTACTACCCGGACGCTCGACAACCCATCGGCGGTTCCGGTTCGGATCGTCGCCGACTCCCGACTCTCCTCGTCAGTCGCCTTCGGCCCCGAAAAAGTCGTCGAGACGAGGAGCGGACCGTCGCTACAGCAGGGCGCCGGCGACGATCCACGCGAGAAACAGGACGGCGGTCCAGAGGAGCAACTGGAGTATCAGAAACCATCGGAGGTAGAGGGTGGATTGGCTCGGTCCCACGGTCGTTCCTCGGTACTGCGACGGTTAAGTATGGAGTCACAGCCTCGAGGGAACGCTCCCGTTAGCGGTTCGCTCCCGATATATTCCGTACGTAACGGGGGTCGCGCTCTCGGTCGAACGGCGGTCCGTCGTCGGTGCGACCGGGTGACGACGCCGTCGACCGCCGAGCGAGTCCCCGCCGGGCGGGGCTACCCTCGCAGGTACTCGCGGGCGATGGCTCCCCTCCGGGAGTCCCCGGGACGAGAGCGGTGCGTCGACGGCGGGACCGGAGTTACTTTACGGGGCGCGTCGTCTTGAAGCGGTATGTCCAGTGATCGCGCACCGGACGAACGCTCCTCCCCGCACACGGTCGCACGGTCGTGTATCGACGGTGGAATCGAGGCGGCGCATCCAGCGACCGTCGTCGGGGACTCGGTCTCGCTCACTGGGGACGAACTCACCGTCGACGGTACGGTCTACGACCTCTCTTCGTACGAAGACGTCGTCGTCCTCGGCGGTGGGAACGCCGCCGGAAAGGTCACCGCCGCGCTCGAATCGGTACTCGGCGAGCGTCTCACCGACGGCGTCGTGGTCACGGACGTCCCGGAGCCGACGTCGACAGTCGACGTCGTCGACGGCAGCCATCCGGTACCGAACGAGCGGGGACTGGCCGGCGCCGAGCGGGTCCTCGACCGCGCCGGCGAAGCGACTGCAGACACGCTCGTGCTCGGCGTCGTCACGGGCGGCGGGAGCGCCCTGCTTCCAGCGCCTGCTGGCGACGTCACGCTCGACGACCTCCAGACGGTCACCGACGACCTGCTCGGCAGCGGCGCGACGATTCACGAGATAAACGCCGTGCGAAAACACCTTTCGGCGATCAAAGGCGGCCGACTCGCGGCCGCGGCGGCACCGGCGACCGTCGTCGGACTCGTGTTCAGCGACGTCGTCGGTGACGACCTCGACGTCATCGCGAGCGGGCCGCTCGTTCCGGACGCGTCGACGTACGCGGACGCGCTCGACGTCGTCGACCGCTACGACGTGGCGCTGCCACCTCGCGTCGAGCACCACCTCGAACGGGGCGTCGACGGTGACATCGCCGAGACCCCGGCACCCGGCGCGGACGCGTTCGCGACGGTGGACACGCACGTCCTCGCGAACGGACTGACCGCGCTGACGGCCGCCGGTAACGTGGCGGCCGACCACGGCTACACGCCCCTCGTCCTCAGTTCGCGCGTGCGCGGCGAGGCGCGCGAGGCGGCCAAAACGCACGTCGGAATCGCGGAGGAGATTCACGCTACCGGGCATCCGATCGCGCCGCCGGCGGTCGTGCTCTCCGGCGGCGAGACGACGGTGACGCTGTCCGACGACGCCGGTGCCGGCGGGCCGAACCAGGAGTTCGCGCTCAGCGCGGCGATCGAACTCGATGCCGACGCCGACGTCGTCGTCGGGAGCGTCGACACCGACGGTATTGACGGCGCGTCCGACGCTGCCGGTGCCATCGTCGACGGGGAAACGACCGAGCGGACGTCGATGGACGCACGGACGGCGCTGGCAGCGAACGAGGCCTCCCCGTTCCTCGAAGCCGCCGGTGCGCTCGTCGAAACGGGGCCGACGGGGACGAACGTGAACGACCTGCGCGTTCTCGTCGTCGCCGACGCGGAGGAGGGAGGCGAGTCCGGCCCCCGTTCGGACTGCTCGCAGGGACCGCTCCAGTGACCGGGTCGGCGGTCAGCCGAACGCGCTGACGACGTTCTGGAGGACGACGATCCACGCGATGCTCGTGACGCCGAGGACGAACGTCCCGGCCGTCCAGGCCTGGTAGGCGGTCGCGGCTTCCATGTCGGAGAACTCGGTGATGATCCAGAAGTACGAGTCGTTGGCGTGACTGACCGTCATGCTGCCGGCGCCGATGGCGAGGACGGCGAAGACGCGTCCCCACTGGGACGCGAGGCCGAGCGGCCCGAGGAGCGGGGAGACGAGGCTCGCGGTGGTGAGGATCGCGACCGTCGACGACCCGAGCGCCGTCTTGAGGGCGGCGGCGATGACGAACGCGGCGACGAGACCGATGCCGAGTCCGCCGAATGCGTTGCTGATGAACTCCTTGAGCGGAAGCTTCGAGAGGACGTTTCCGAACGCGCCGCCGGCCCCGGTGACCGCGATGATGACGGCGGCGTCCGTCAGGCCGTCGCTCACCCACTCGTCGGTGACCGCCTCGGTGAGTTCGGGGACGACCGTGAAGCTGGTGAAGGCGCCGATGATGAGTGCGACGGCCGGGTCGCCGAAGAACAGCAGCCAGTTCTGGAGCGGACCGGAGACGAAGGCGGGGTCGTCCGCGCTGGGATACGAGGCGATGCTGCCGATCGTGATGAGGACGATGGGGAGGAGGATGGGTGCGAACGACTTCGCTGGCGTCGGGAGAGTGCCGTACTCCGCTTTGACGTCGTCCATCGTCATGTCCGGGTCGGGGTCGATGTGATAGCGCGAGGCGATGGTCGTCGCCCACTTCGCTCCGACGAGCGTAATCGGGACGCTGACGGCGAGACCGGCCAGCATGACGAGGCCGACGTCGGCACCGAGGATGCCGGCGGCGGCGATGGGGCCGGGCGTCGGCGGGACGAAGACGTGGGTGACGTAGAGGCCGCTCGCGAGGGCGACGCTGATGGTCGCGAGCGAGAGTTTCGAGCGCTCCGCGAGAGAGCGGCCGAGTCCGGAGAGGATGACGTACCCGGAGTCACAGAAGACGGGAATGCTGACGAGGCTGCCGGTGACCGCCATGACCTCCGGGGTGTTCTCCTCGCCGATGAGGTCGAGGATGGTCTCCGCGATGACGATCGCGGCTCCGGAGCGTTCGAGCGCGGTACCGATGATGGTGCCGGCGAGGATGACGATGCCGATGTAGCCGAGGACGCTGCCGAAGCCGTCCGTGACGAGCGTCGCGGTCCTCGTCGGGTTGAGTCCGGCGATCAGGCCGGTCGCGTAGGCGGCGACGAGGAGCGTGAGGAAGGCGTGGAGGTTGAGCTTCGCCGTCGCGAAAACGATGAACCCGACCGCCGCAAGCAGTAGCAGTATCAGTGGAAGACCGTCGACCATTTGTGGGACATCACTGACCAGAAATAAATAAATGTTATCTAACGGTGTTAATAATTGTACTCGGGGACAATAAGAATAATCCCAAGATAAATGCTCCCGTCTCTGACGTGGCCCACGAAAGGATCGCACAGCATCGGTCGACGATGTCCACGTAACAGGCTCCGGAAACGGTGTGTAGCGGAGTTCGGTTGCCGAGTTTCCCGCACCGGAATCGAGCGAGGCTGCTTCGACGGCGGAATCGCCGACGCGCGGTCGGTCCGTCTACGACCGGAACTACCGGAGAAATCGAGGCGTATCCACTCGCTTAAACCGCCGCCGGACGACCATCGAATCACCCGATGACGTCGAGTTGCAA
Organism: Halomicrococcus pelagicus; assembly: GCF_050954125.1. NCBI lineage: Archaea > Methanobacteriati > Methanobacteriota > Halobacteria > Halobacteriales > Haladaptataceae > Halomicrococcus > Halomicrococcus pelagicus. The sequence continues at coordinate 22,020 of NZ_JBPBWC010000031.1, forward strand.
CCCGGTCGCTGACCGCCTCCGAGACGCAGTTCACGGACTCCGGGGCGACGGTCGCGGCTGGATTCTGTTCTCCGTCGCGCTCGGTTGGGCGTTCACGCTCGGCCTTCGCTTCCTCGTTCCGGCGTTGTTGCCGCAGGTGAAGGGGGCCTTCGACGTCACCAACGCCACCGCCGGACTCGCCATCACGGCTCTCTGGGTCGGTTACGCCGTCATGCAGTTTCCGGCGGGCGTGCTGGTCGACCGGTTCGGCGAACGGACGCTCCTCACGGCGAGTCTCTGTCTCTCGGGGGTGAGTCTCTGCCTGCTCGGGCTTTCCCCGGTGTTCGCCGTCTTCTTCGCGGCGAGCGCGGCGTTCGGGCTCGGCTCCGGCATCTACGGTCCGAGTCGCGGAACCGTTCTCTCGCGCACGTTCACGGCGAACGCCGGCACGGCGTTCGGCATCACGCTCGCCGTCGGGAGCCTCGGCTCCGCACTCCTGCCGAACGTCGCGACGGCCGTCGTCGGCCAGGTCGGCTGGCGGTTCGTCCTCGCCGGTCTCGCCGTGCCGTTCTTCGTCGCCGCGGCGCTGACGTGGCGGGTCGTCCCCGAGCGGTCGACGGCCGAAACGAAACCGGCGGCTGTCGACCGCTCGCCTCGTCGTCTCGTCCGCGACATCGTGAACACGCTCTCCGACAGGTCGATTCGCCTCGCGACGGTCGCGGTGGCGCTTCTCCTGTTCGTCTACCAGGGACTGACCGCGTTCCTGCCGCTGTATCTCCAGACCAAGGGACTCGACCAGCAGACCGCCGCACTGCTGTTCGGTCTCATGTTCATCACGGGCGCGATGTCGCAGGTGGTCGCCGGGAGCGCGGCCGACCGCGTCGGCATGAAACCCGTCCTCCTCGTCGTCACCGCCGTCGGCGTCGTGACTCCCGCCGTCCTCACGGTCACGTCCGGAACGGCGGCCCTCGCCGTCGTCGTCGCCGTTCTCGGTTCCCGGATGGCCGTCAATCCCGTCACGAACGCCTACATCGTCGGTGCCCTGCCGGACCAGATCGAGGGTGCGGCGTGGGGGTTCATCCGCACCGCGTTCTTCCTCGTCGGCGCGACCGGGTCGACGTTCGTCGGGTTCTTCGCGGACGCCGGCCAGTTCGACCTCGCGTTCCTCGCGCTAGCGGGCCTCTCCGCGGTCGCTCTCGGCTGCTACGCTCTGCTGCCGGGCGAAACGTGACCCCCCGGTGCGTTCTTCCCGTCCGGCGCTCGGCTCAGGAGACGAGGACGTAGTCGCTCCGGCCCACTGCCTCCTTCGCGGTGTCCAGTCCCTCTTCGTCGATTCCCTCCTCCCGGGAGACCGTCGCCAGCTCGTACCCCATCCGGTCCTCGTCTTTCACGAAGTAGTAGAGCCAGTGGTCGCCGTCGGCGTCCCACGTGTCGACTCTGAGCGTCTCCCTCTCCATCCCCCCGCCCGACATATGCGTGATGTCGTAGTTCTGTGGCACTGAGCGGAAGTGAGTCCCCCACTGGATTAGCACTTCCGGCAGGGGTGGTGCCCCTTCGCGGGGGCGGCGGCGACCGACTTGGCGCGTGTCGCCCGCGAAACCGCGGTCGCAGCGGTGGTTCCGTGCGGTCGCGTTCCCCCGCGGACAAGGCGACAGTCGGGGACGTCGCGACGCGCGTCGTCGCTTCCGGACCGGTTTCGACACCACCGAGAATATCTGTCCGTACTCCCGTGCAATCGAAACGTGTCCTCGACGAACCTCCTGGAGTCGGTCGACCTCACGCTCGAGTTCTTCCTCTCGCTCGACGCGCCGGGACTGTTCGCCGTCGCGTTCCTGGAGTTCTTCCTCCTGCCAGTGCCGCCCGACTTCGTTCTCGTTCCGCTGTCAGTCGCCCGTCCGGAGTTCGCCTTCCTGTACGCGGCCGTCGCCACGGCCGGCTCCGTCAGTGCAGGGCTCGTCGGGTACGGAATCGGCCGGAGGGGCGGTCGGCCCGCCCTCGACTCGCGCTTCGCCGGCGACCGGGCCGTCTGCGCCGAGCAGTACTTCGACCGGCACAGTCTCGTGACCCTCTCGCTCGGCGCGTTCGCGCCCGTCCCCGAGGGGTACGAACTCCTGTCAGTCGCCTCAGGCGTCCTCGGTCTCGACCTCCAGTCGTACGTACTCGCGTCGCTCGTCGGCCGCGGCGGGAAGTACTTCCTCGAAGCCGTGCTCGTGCTCGTCATCGGCGAGGCCGCCCGGGGTCTCACGGAGGTCGAACTCTACAGGCTGAGTAGGGTGAGTGCCTCGGGGTCGTTCGAGAGAGCGAAGCTCGCTCGTGATGACGAGACGCCGTTG
>NZ_JBPBWC010000032.1:0-20134 GCF_050954125.1 Halomicrococcus pelagicus
CGAGTCAGCGGTGTTCGCACTGTGGGTTTACCCACGAGGACAATCGTGACGACAAGCGGTTCGTGTGTCAGGACTGTTGGTATGGGGTGAACGCGGATTACAACGCGGCGAAGAATATCGCCAACCGATACTGCGGATATATCCATCGCGGGCAGAAGTCCCGCGGTGGATGGGATACCAGTCAACTAGCCCTCAAGTCAGGGACGTTGAACGTGAACGGCGATTACACGCCTGCCGAGCTACTCGGGTAGAACGGGAGTCCACTGACAAGCCTCGGGGCGTGACCCCGAAGCGGTTGACGTACTACTGTACCGTCTACGACGTCATCGTCGCCGCCGACCGCCGTGGTGAGGGCTTCGGTGGGACGCTCCTGAACGCGGTCCTCGACCACCCCGAACTGCAGTCCGTCCAGGGGCTCTCGCTACTCTGTCGCCGTGGGCTGGTGCCGTTCTACAGGCTGAGTAGGGCGAGTGCGTTGGGGCGTGACCCCGAGGGTGACGCCCGTCAACAGGTTTAATTTACCACGTCTCGTACCGTGGTTTAACGACCGCAACGGACATTAAAGACCTTAATGTGAAGTGGTCGTTGGGAAGTTTGGAAATGCGACATCTCTCAACACCTTGCCACGACAGGTGAGACAGGTGTTATCGGGTCGTGGTGGAGCGACCGACCCTCACGGACACCAGCGAGGTGTTCGGGTGTTACTTTCAGCCGACCCCAATCGGGGAAGGTCGAGGGGAAGTACATTCGCCTGCATCCGACCGCCCGTTTCTGGGCGCTCGGACAAAACGGTGAAGCCTCGGGGCGTGTCCCCGAGGTACTTCACGAATCGGTCGGGTTCGAACCGTCCAACCGCGACGTCGAGGTTCCCGAGGGCGGAACCGAGGAACTGGTCAGAATGACCTACGAACGGGACGATTAGTCGACGAGGGCGGCCGCTCGAGGGTCGTCTCGTGGCGACCCCTGCTCCGTCTCCGTCTCCGCGTCCGGGCGAACGCCGCCCGCCGAGGCGACCGCGGCTCGACGTGGCGAGCCGCTCAGTCGTCGTCTTCCGGAGCGTACTCGTCGCCGAGGATACGATTCGCGATCGGTTGGTCGAGCTGGCGCTCCACGTCGGCGGCCGTCTTGCGGTGACGGAGTTTGGTGAGCACGTCGGCGGCGAATACGAGCGACCCGACGATTATCATGACGTCTCCCGGGACTCGGAGCCAGAACGTCGTCTGAACTACGTCGCGGTTGTAGAACGCGAGGCTCCGGGCGGCGGCGTAGCCCTCGGTGAACGCGGCCTCGAGCTGGAGGAACCCCACCGGCAGTACCGAGGTGAGGACCATCACCCCGAGTCCGACGTTCATCAGCCAGAACGACCACCGAATCCGTCGCCTGCTCCACCGGTCGCTGAACGTCGTGATACGGAGCATGTAGATGACCATCCCCATGGCCAGAAATCCGAACGCGCCGAACATCGCGGCGTGGGCGTGAGCGACTGTGAGGTAGGTGCCGTGCTCGAAGTAGTTGATCAGCGGGAGGTTGATGAAAAAGCCGAGCACCCCAGCACCGACGAAGTTCCAGAACCCGCTCGCGATGATGAACAGGAACGCCCACCGGTAGGGAAACGTCTCGCCGGCCTCCGAGAGCGTCGCGTACTCGTTGAGCGCCTCGAAGAGGATGAACACGAGCGGAATGAGTTCGAGCGTGGAGAACACCGATCCGAACGGAATCCAGACGTCGGGCTGGCCGACCCACCAGTAGTGGTGGGAGACGCCGATGACGCCCGTGCCCATGATGAACAGCACCTCGAATATGACGGCCTTCTCCGCGGACCGTCGCCGGAGCAACCCCATGCTGACGAGCGTGAGGCCGACGACGGCGACGATGAAGAACTCGAAGGCCCCCTCGACCCACATGTGGACGACCCACCAGCGCCAGAACTCCGTCATGACGATGTTGGTCTGGGGGGTGTACAGCATCCCCGCGGTGAACAGGAGGCCGATGGACCCGCCCGCGTACAGTATCATGTGTGCGAGCCCGTACCGTGGCTCGTCGTCGAGCAGCGGCCGAAAGCCCCGCCAGACCAGGAACGTCCAGAAAGCGAAGCCGGCGAGCAGACCGACCTGCCAGATGCGCCCGACCTCGACGTACTCCAACCCCTCGTTGCCGACGAGCCACCAGTACCACTGGTCGGTGTCGACGTAGCCGTTGATTCCCAGCCAGATGCCGAGAAATCCGCCGACGGTCACCAGAACGAGCGCCCCAAGGAGCAACCAGACGAACGTGCTCTGTCGATGCGGTTCGTATCCGGTGAGCAGGGACGCGAGAAAGATGCCGGCGGCCAGCCACATGGCCGCTATCCAGAGGATACCCAGGTCGAGGTGGAACGTCTTGGCGGCCGTGAACGACAGCAGCTGGAGGACGTCGACGCCGGCGATCTCCCGGAGGCCGAAGAAGGCGTCGCGTTCGATGTAGTAGTGGGCAAGCAGTCCGCCGAGCAGCGTCTGGGCGACGAACAGCAACGCCGCGACCGGGACGTACCACAGCGTGGCGACCTGACTCGGGAGTACGTCGATTTCCTCGGGACCCGGAACCGAGAGGCCGCCGGTCACGTCGGGGTCCGGGAGCTGGACCGATTTGTAGAGCCAGATGCCGACGCCTGCGGCGCCCACCAGCAGGATCATGCTAATCGCGCTCCAGATGACGTTCGCTCCCGTCGGAACGTTGCCCGCGCCGGGCGCGGGGGGCCAGCCATTCGTGTACGAGTGGTCCGACCCCGGTCGATCGGTGTGTGAAATCCAGGCCGTCCAGAGCGCGAAATCGGCGAACCGGCGAGCGTCCTGCTCGTCGCCGATCATGTCTGCAGGAACGCCTCGTTCGCGGGCCCCGTCGTGATACCGGTCGACGTACACCCGTCGTACTTGGCGGTGAGCGTAGACCTCGGCCGCGGAGTACTGCGCCGTTCCCCGGATGGTCCCCTCGTCAAGGTCCGTTTTCACTATCTGGTCTACCGCAGCCTGCTCCGGCGGGTCGAGGTCGCCGTACTCCGCGTCGTACCACTCGCGGGCGTAGTAACGCCGCATGAACTTCGTCTTGAGCCGCAACGCGTCGGCAGTGTAGTCGACGCCGAAGTACGCGCCGTTCCCGAGAATCGACCCGTGGTTCATCATACCCTCGGACTGGAACACGGCCTTGCCCCGCTGAATCTGGGCGTCGCTGGCAACAGTGTTCCCGTCCGGTCCCCGAACGGTCTCGGGTATCGGCGGTACGTTCTGGGAGGAGTACCACGCGCCGACGCCCATCACCACGAGATTGAACACGAAGACCCCGACGAGTATCTTCGCCAACGTCCGCCGACGAACTCCGATTTCGTGGAACTCGAATCTCACCCCAGGTCCCTCCGCTCACGACGAGTCGCTCCCTGCGAACGGTAACGACTCATTGTTCGTGATGTTCCGTTCCATTCTACTTAGTAACGAGGGAGAAATGAGCGAACGACTCGAATCCGGAGCTACGTTCCGATAATTTCGCCGTAAAACTTTAGGGGTGCTGTGGTGAATCACCGAACGGCGAGGGTCCCCAAACGAACGTTCGCGTCTGGCGCCATCACCACGACGCCTTCGACATCCCCCTCGCCGCCCTGGTTATCTCGTTTCTATCTATCTGCGAGGAGAGAATCCCGCCGTTTACCGTTGCGGCCGCCGGTACCGTCAGGTCGTGAGGCGGGATGCGGTGTTTCCCACGACCGACGCGAACGCACTCACCGCTCTTCCCGGTACTTTCGTTGACGCCAGTGACGGCCGACCCCGGCCACCTATCCCTCATGGATTCGTAAGATGATATACTATAATACAACTGAATAAGTACTATACTTTTCCAGTGTTATCGTCGTAGATATGGATCGCAGAACGTACCTGACAGCGCTCGGGGCGACGATCACGGGCGCGGCGACGACGGGTATCGCCGCCGCGAAAGATCATCCCGTGTATCGTCCGGGCGGCCCCTGGCCGGGGCAGTTGCAGGCGATCAACCTGAACGGGCTGCTCACCAACGAGCAACTCGCGGACCGCCTACAGCAGATCGACCGACGGAGCGACAGGCTCGATCTCCGCCAGATAGGCCAGTCGGCGGGGCGGAACGCCCCGATATGGGAGGCGACGGTCGGCACCGGCGACACGAACGTCCACCTCATCACGCAGATTCACGGCGACGAACCCGTCGGAACCGAGGTCGCGGTGGACCTTCTCCGCGAACTCGCGCTGAGCGACTCCAGACAGGTCCGGTCGATTCTCGACGAACTCACGCTCACGGTCGTACCGCGCGTCAACCCCGACGGGGCGATGTTCCACTATGACATCGACGACGACGGTCGTAGCGAGTGGGTCGGCCGGCGGACGAACACCCAGCGGTGGAACGCCGACGACTCGCGATACGAACCCTGGTACCATTACACGCACCCGGACGGAACGACCCCCGGCTACGACATGAATCGGGATTTCAACCTTCGGCCGCCCTCCGAGTTCGACCCGCGAACCGACACCGACCCCGGGTGGTGGTCGCAGGTGGACGGGGACTGGTATCTGGACATGCCGTACGAGGGATACACGCTGCTCGCGAGCGGCCTCCGGCTGGCGCCCGAAGTCAGGGCCGTCACGCGGTCGTATCTCGACGCCGACCCCGACATCGCCATCACGCATCACCACCAGGGCGCCTATCTCGTCCCGGACTCCGGGAACGGAAACGGCCCCGCCGACCAGACCGTCATGAGCGTCATGGGCCAGTACGGACCGGCGTACATAGAGCAGTCGCCGTTTTACGACCCGGACGTCCCCGTCGAACAGGTCGTCAACCCGTTCGTCGACGCGGCCACCAGCACGCGCTCGCTCCGTCTCAACGCGCTCGTCGCGAACGCGCTCGCCGAACGCGGCAACAGCGTCTTCGACACCATCACCCGGTACAGCTACCTCCCGCTGTGGGGGTCGTATCTCGACGCCCTGACGCCGCACACGGACGCCGCCGGCATGCTCTACGAGGTGTCCTACCAGACCGACGACCGCGGGCAGATGTCACTCGGGCGGATGGTCGAGGCGACGAGAGTCGGCTTCGTCGAATCGCTCGAAGCACTGGCGACGGAGACGCTCGACCAGGTCTCGGCGAGCGACTACTTCGACATCCCGACTCACGGGAAATCGCTCGACAACCCCCACCTGAGCATGCGACGGCGCTAGTATATCTCCCCTGACGTTCGACCGCGTGGACGGGGCGTATCGCCGTTCCGGGGCCGTCCCGCGGTCGCGTTCCGGGTTTCGACCTGAGTTCGATGAGTGAGGGCCGCTACTGCCGAGTCAGGTAATACATCCTTTGCGTGGGGATTTTAACTTATCACTTCTTACAATAAATTAATCTATCCTCGTTACCATTACCCACACTGCTCGCTGGCGCACGCAGCGAGCGGACCCAACCATGTCAGAAACACCCGGCGGTTCCGACCGTGAATCGCGTTTCGAACGGAGCGGTATCTCGCGGCGTCAGTTCGTCAGGCTCTCCGCCGCGACGGCCGGCGCACTGACGCTCCCCGGCAACGCCGTCGCGGACACCACCTCGCCGAAGTTCTCGGACCTGTACGAGTATGTCGTCACCCACGTCCCCGAGGACTACGCCGTCCCGACGCTCGTCGAACTCTCCGATACGGCCGGCTTTCGGGAGCTAGCGGCCAACGGCTTCGACCCCGTCACGACCACTTCCCCCACTATCGCGGCGTACATCTCGGTCACGCCGGCCGACGTCGACGCCGTCACCAGCGTCGATAGCGTCACGGCGCTCCGTTACTCGCCAGGCTCGAACCCCTTCTGGCTGCTGGACTACTATCCGGACGGCGTCTTCCCCGCGCCCGACGACAGCGTCGACTTCATCGACTTCGAACAGATGGTCGACGGTATGCGGTACCTGCAGGGACGGAACGACGACCGGCTGCGATTTTACTCCGTCGGCGAGAGTCCCGGCCACTACAACCTCTTTCTCGACGAGGCTGGCCCACAGAACCTCTGGGTCGCCGAACTGACGAACGACGTCCACGACGACGCCGCCTTCTCGGAGAAACAGAAAGTCGTCTTCACCCTCTCGATACACGGCGACGAACGGTCCGGGGCAGAGGCGGGCACGCGATTCGTCGAGCAACTCCTCGCGGGCGACGAACCCGAGGTCGAGGCCCTGCTCGACGACGTCGTCCTCGTGTTCCTCTACCCGAACCCAGACGGGTGGATCGCGCGCAACCAGCAGTACCGCGTCGACACCGATGGCGACGGCGAACCGGAGCACAACTCCTTCAAGCGCGTCACCGCGACGGGCGTCGATCCGAACCGCCAGTACCCGACCGTCGGTTGGATCGACAGCGAACACAATCCGGCCGAACCGGACGGAACCGACCTGGTGGACGACGAGCCAGGTATCGACGGCGACGTGCCTCCCCGGTACACCGACACCGTCCCGGACGCGCTCGACATCGTCGAGTTCCTCCGTGGATACGACAACGTCCGCATCGGTTCGGACCTCCACGGTATGTTCTGGTCCTCGGACTTCATCGAGGGCCTCATCGTCAACGACGAGTACGACACCGACGAGTTCCACGACCTCTACGAGTGGAACCGTCGCACCGAACATCGGGTCGAGAACGCGCTCGCCGACGAACTCGACGCTCACCGAGACCGGTTCCGGGAACTGAACGAGACGTACGGAAACGAGTGGGGATTCGACGGCTCGGCGTTGCCGACGCCAGAGGAGGCGTACGACTACGGGACGATCCTCGATACGATCGGCTACACGACGAGCGGGACGCTCATCAGCTGGATGAGCCAACCCCGCGACCAGGGCGGGCTCGACATCCAGATGATGGCCCACGAGATGGGCTGGGACAACCGCGTTCTCGACCGGATTCCGTTCCGTCCATGGCTCGTCGACCTCCAGGTCACCGGCTACCAGGAGGTGATACGGGAGACCGCCCAGCACGCCGTACGGACGGTCACCGGGACGATAGAGACGGGCGGCGAAACCACGGCCTACGTCGACACGGACGCCCTCACCCGGACGTCGGCCGCGCTGTCGTTCACCGACGCACGGACGCGGACGACGACGCGCCACGTCACCGTCGGACCGGCACCCGAGCGAGTGACGATCGACGTCCCGGATACGACGCGGTCCGTATCGGTGTCGCTGACGGCGTCGGGGTTGATACTGGCGCGACTCCGCACCCCGACGGGGCGGGTCGTACAGCGATACAACGCCGCCGCGGCCGACTCGTCCGAGGGAAGCGTCGAGTGGACCGTCCAGACGCCCCGCGCCGGCGAGTGGACGATCAACGTCAAGACGGTCGGTGGTTCGAAGGAGGCGGCGGTGACCGTGCGCGAGTCGCTCGTCCTCACCGACGCCGACGACGCGGTCACGGCACCCGACCCGGTCGACGTCCTCGGCTACCAACAGCGGCCGTACAGCGTGTCGCCGCTCGAGTACTTCCCGGACTACGCCGCGGCTATCTCGGGACCCGACCAGCGGGCGACGAACGACGGGCGACGGAACGAACGCGGCAACGGCAACGTCGTCGAGGACGTGACGGGAATGACGGTCGACGACGTCGGCGACGGCGCGCTGTTCCGCGGTCGGAGCGAACGACGGGCGGTCGACAACCTCGTCGTCAACCACGCACGAGGCGCGTCGAGTGACGCGTACACGGCCGAACTGGACAGCTTCGTCGAAGCGGGGGGAACCCTCGTACTGACCGACCGCGGCGTGTCGCTGCTGGCCGCGCTCGAAAACGACCTCGTCGACGCGATTGGCGACGAGGACGTCACCGAAATCGAACGGTTCAGCGCCTTCCTCTCGGAACGCGTCGGCGACCATCCGCTCCTCGCCGACACGCGTCCGATTCAGCGGGAACTGTGGAAGCCGGCGCCGCTCGGCTACCCCATCTCGACGCCAGGAACTGCGCCGCTCACGGTCGTCGAACCGGCGGCGTTCACGGCCGCCGGTGGCACCGTCGCGGGGTACACAAACGAGACCGGCGGTTCGGGACGGTACGTCTCCGCCGGTTCGTTCACGGCCGGTGACGGAGAAATCCACGTCGTCGGCGGCTTGCTGCCCCCGGCGCACCAGTCCAGCCTCCATCCGTTCGGAATGCTTGACTACACGGCGACGTTCCTGGGACACACCGTGTTGACGAACGCCCTCGGACACCGACAACTCCGGTACGTCGACGGCGAGTTGGTGGCGACGTACGGTAATCTGGAGTAGGCCGACTCCGGTCACTTCTTCCGGACGTCGACGCCCGACGGGCCGTTCAGTCGGCCACCTCAGGGTGGGGAATCGCGTCGGGGTCGAGACGGTGGTACCGTACCACCGCGTCGTAGGCGTCGAGGTTGGGCGGATTGTCGTCCGGAATCCCTCGGCCGCGGTCCGTGTCGAAGCGGTCGTCGACGAACGTCCTGGCGACGACCGCCTCGCGGGCGTCGTCCTCGTCGTCGAGGCGCCGCTGTGCGGCCGAGAGCAACAGCGCGGCCGCGTAGACGTCGAAGACGTAGTCCGCGAGCTCCTTCGCGACCAGTTGTGCCTCGTCGGGGTCGGTGGCCGCGAGCGACGAGAGCGCGTCGCGGAGGGCGTCGAGTTCGGTTTCGACCGTCCCCGTCGCGTCGGCCAGCGACGGATGGGTGGGGGTCTGCAGATACTCGCCGACCCGTGCCAGGAGGCGTTCGCCGGCGTCGCCGCGCGACAGCGACCGAAGCAGCTCCAACGAGAGGACGTTCGAGGTGCCTTCCCAGATGGGAAGGACCTGCGCGTCGCGGAGGAGGCGGTTGGTGACGAACTCGTCGACGTATCCATTTCCGCCGAGAATCTCCATCGCGTACGAGGTCGTCTCGACCGCCATGCGTCCGGTTCGGTACTTCGCGACGGGGACGACGGCCCGCATCAGCGAGACCGCATCGTCGCCGTCGCCGCGTTCCGCGGCGTCAAGCAGCGACATCGCCTCCATCGTGAACGCGGTCATCGCCTCGTAGTCGACGGTGAGTTCGAACAGGTCCCGCCGCAGCAGCGGATGTTCGTCGAGCCGTTTCCCGAACGCCTCCCGGTTCGCGGCGTGAACCTTCGCCTCCAGGAGCGCGCGACCCGAGACGCCCGTCGCGCCCGCGGCGTTGGCGACGCGCTCGAAGTTGAGCATCCGTGTCATCTGCTTGAACCCGTTCTCCGGCTCGCCGACGAGGTAGCCGAGGGCGCCGTCCAGTTCGACTTCGCCGGTCGGAACGCTGACGGTGCCGAGTTTGTCCTTGAGACGGCGGTACGTCTGGTCGTTGAGCGACCCGTCGGGTTTCGTGTGGGGGACGAGGAACAGCGAGAGGCCGTCCGTACCGTCGGGGGCTCCCTCGCGGCGCGCGAGGACGAGCGTTCCTTCGGCGTCGACGTTCGAACAGAACCACTTCTCGCCCGTGAGTCGGTACGTGCCGTCGTCGGCTTCGACGGCCGTCGTCTCGTTCGCGCCGACGTCGCTGCCGCCTTGTTTCTCGGTGAGGAACATCGCACCTTCGACGTGGTCGTCGACGTCGCGTGCGGTGAGACGCTCGTAGTACCGCCGGAGGACATCCGCGTGCTCGGAGTCGTCGGCGTAGTTCTCGAGGACCAGTGCCGCGCCGGCGGTCATCGATACGGGACAGGCGAACCCGACGTCGCAGTAGGCGAGCAGCGTCTGCATCACGAGCGTGTGGGTCAGTCCGAGCCGTTCGTCTCGGTCGGGCGGTGCCTCGAACGAGTCCGCGACGACGCCGGCCTCGTACGCGAGCCGGTCGTTCTCCGCCTGCGCGGGGTGGTACTCGACGCGGTTCTGGACGTCGCCGTGTCTGTCGTAGGTGTGGAGGATGGGTCCGTGCCGGTTCGCCACGTCGGCGTTGTCGGCGATTCGCGTCCCGACGACGCTACCCCACTCGTCCAGTTTCGGCTCCGCCCAGTCGAACTCGTCGCCGTACTCGCTTCGAGCGTGCCGTCTGAGCGTCGGGTCCATCCGCCAGTAGTTACAATCGCGGCCTTCGGTGAGGTCCGCGTACGGACGCTGGAGTGTCATATGGTAACGCTCCCTACCAACGACGATTACTCTATTGAAATCGTCGGTCGTGCGACCACTCGGGCCACCGCTCCGATCGGTCTCCCCTCACGGTCGCGTCGTCGGAACGCTCGGTCCGACGACTGTACCGCGTTTCGCGCGCGAGCACGGACGAGCGCCACTGATCCGTTCGTTCGACGCAGTGGCTGTCACGCCGAGGTAGGAACGGGTTGAATTCCGATTAGCTGCCGAAAATATTTTGCCGAGGATTGGTTTGGCCGGGAAAACTTCGGTAACTCAACAATAAAGGAGTTAATATATCGTTGTAGACTGGTCAGTGTCGATAGATTTTTATTGGCTGTCGAACGTTGTTGCTTACCATCACCTGTGGTGGTGTGTCACAATGGCGGTAAACGAGAAAGACGAACGACGAGAAGAGAGCGGAACCACCGGCGTCGACCGACGGAGCGTGTTACGCGGTATCGGGGCAGCGGGGACCGTATTCGTCCTCGGATTCACCGGGACGGCCGGAGCGCAGGGCGACCAGATGCTGAAACTCGCACAGGTCAAGAGCCCGCTGGAGTTCGACCCGATCGTCCTCAACGACGTTCCCTCCGCGCAGGTGTCGGACCGTGTGTTCGAGGGGCTGTATCGGTACGACGAATCGACGACCGTGGTCCCCGAGTTGGCGACGGGCGAGCCCGAAATCAGTAACGACGGCAAGACCTACGTCGTCCAGATAAAGGACGGAGCGACGTTCCAGAACGGCGACCCGGTGACGGCGGAGGACGTAAAGTACTCCTTCGAGGCTCCAGTCGACGAGGAGACCGAGAACGCCTCGGAGCTGAACATGATCGACACGGTGACAGCACAGGACGAGCGCACGGTCCAGTTCGACCTCAAGTATCCGTTCGGGGCGTTCAACCACACGCTCACGTGGTCCATCGTCCCGAAGTCGGTCCGCGAACAGGACAAGGAAGCCTTCAACACGAAGAAACCCGTCGGGTCCGGACCGTTCGAGTTCGTCGACTGGCAGGAGGGTAACTTCGCCGAGGTCAGGCGCTGGGACGACTACTGGGGCGAGCCGAAGCCACAGCTCTCGGGCATCCGATTCGTGCCCGTCGAGGAACCGACGACGCGCGTCACCACCCTACGGAACGGCGAGAACGACGTCATTGAGGAGATTCCGCCGAAGCTCTACCCGCAGGTCCGGGGGATGGGAGACGCCGGCATCGAAGAAGTCCTCGGCATCGGCTACTTCTACCTCGCGTTCAACTGCAAGGAGGGACCGACGGCGGACCCCGCGGTCCGGGAGGCCATCGACTACACCTTCAGCATGGATCAGGCGGTGTCGAACTTCATCGAACCGACGGGCGAACGCCAGTACAGCCCGCTCCCGCAGCCGGTCGTGGAGGAGTGGGGGATGCCCGTCGACAGGTGGAAAGAGATTCCCCACGACAAGGATGTCGACCAGGCGAAGTCGATGCTCGACGACTCCGACTCCGTTCCGGACGACTGGAACGCGAACATCATCGTCCCGCCGGACGACAAGCGCGAACAGATCGGCGTCACCGTCGCGAACGGGCTCAAGGAGGCCGGGTACAACGCCAACGTCCAGCGCCTCGACTGGGGTGCGTTCCTCGACAAGTACGCCTCCGGCGACCCGAACGACTACAACATGTACACCCTGGGCTGGGCGGGCGTACCCGACCCCGACGCGTTCACCTACTACTTCTTCGCCGAGGAGTCACACGGCGTGACCGACGGGACGTTCTACGGCAAGGTAAGCGACCAGATCGTCTCGGCGAGGGAGTCCAACGACCGGGCTGAGCGAAAACAGCTCTACGTGGACGCCATCACAACGATGTTGCAGGACCGTGCGCATCTGTCGGCGTACAACCTCAAGAACAGCTTCGGGGTGAAACAGTACATTCAGAACTTCCGTTCGCACCCGGTGGGGAGCTTCACCGTGGCCGAGGAGTACGCAAACACCTCGCTCTCGAGTCAGTAGGCGAACGGCTCCTCTCCCCGTCTCCGAGGCGAAATGACGACGACATTCCGAAAAAGCGTGGTAACCATTACAGCCAAACGAAGCGACGCCGGAGGTGATCGGTCGTGGGTCTGCTGAGGTACGCGATCAGACGATTCCTGCAGGCCATTCCGGTCGTCATCGGTATCGTGACGATAACGTTCCTGTTGACCGACGCCATTCCCGGCGACCCGGTCAGCATCATGCTCGGGCCGTCGCCGAGCGCCGAACAGGCGGCGGAGATACGCGCGAAGTACGGACTGGACCGGCCGCTGTACGTCAGGTACGTCAACTACCTGGCGGACGTCCTCCTCCACGGGGACCTCGGACGGAGCCTCTACTACAACGTGCCGGTCTCGCAGAAGATCATGGAGCGAGCGCCGGTGACGATACTGTTGCTCCTGTCGAGTTATGCGTTCGCCATCGCGGCCGCCATTCCGCTCGGCATCGTCTCCGCGAAGCGACGGAACCGGCCCACCGACCACGTCTCCCGCGTCGTCGCGCTCGTCGGCGTGAGCACGCCGTCGTTCTGGATCGGCCTGATGCTCATCATCGTCTTCGCGTACCACCTCAACGTGCTTCCCGCCACGGGACTCGTCCTGCCGTGGGCGGCCCCCGCTTCGGTGGAAGGCGCGCAGACGCAACTCGACGTGGTCGTCGCCTCGATAGAGCACCTGCTCTTGCCGACGCTCTCGCTGGGGACGCTCCAGATGGCGGCGATCATGCGCATCGAGCGCTCCTCGATGCTCGAGGTGCTCGGACAGGACTACGTTCGGCTGGCCCGCGCGTACGGCATCCCGGAGCGGACGATCGTCACCAAGCACGCGTTCCGGAACGCACAGCTTCCGGTCATCACCGTCGTCGGCCTCCAGCTGACCTCGATACTCGGGGGAGCGGTGCTGACCGAGACGGTGTTCAACATCAACGGCATGGGCCGGCTCATCATCACCGCGATAAACAACCAGGACTTCCAGCTCGTGATGGGGACGACGTTCGTGTTCGGACTGACGTTCGTCGTCGGGGTCGTCCTGACCGACCTCTCGTACGCGTACGTCGACCCGCGAGTGTCCTACGACGAGGCGGATTGACATGGCAACAGGCGAAACCCAGTCGGACGATTTCGTCACGCGCGAATCGGAGCGAGAACTCGGCGAGGAGCGCGAGGAAGTCGAATCGCGAGTCGGATGGCGGTACACCGTCCGGCAGGTCAAACGGGACACGACCGCCCGCATCGGACTGTACATCATCGGTTTCATGACGGCGATGGCCGCGTTCGCGTTCGTCGACTCCCAGTTCCTCGACTACGCGGTCGCCGAGGCGGTCTGGTACAACCCCAACCACGACCCGGCGAATCCGAAGATGCTCTATCCGCCGGTGGGTATCGAGAACGTGTACGGGACGGGGTCGTGGGCGCATCCGCTCGGCACCGACCACCGCGGCCGCGACATACTGGTTCGGCTGGTGTACGGGTCGCGCATCGCCATCCAGGTGGGCATCATCTCGACCGTCATCGGCATGGTCGTCGGGACGCTCGTCGGTGCGGTCGCGGGCTACTACGGCGACTGGATCGACGACGCGCTCATGCGCGTGGTCGAGACGCTGTACGCCATCCCGTTCCTCGTGCTGGTCATTGCGTTCATGGCCGCGTTCGGCCGCGACCTCACGTTCGCGATGATAGGCGTCGGCATCACGACGATTCCGGTGTTTGCCCGCCTCATCCGCTCGCGCGTCGTTAGCGTCCGCGAGGAAGACTACGTCGAGGCCGCTCGCGCAGCGGGCGTCCGCGACCGCAACATCATCCTCAGACACGTCATTCCGAACAGCTTCGCGCCGGTGCTCGTGCAGGCGACGCTCCAGGTCGGCATCAGCATCCTCATCGTCGCCGGTCTCTCGTTCCTCGGGTTCGGTGCCCAGCCGCCCACGCCGTCGTGGGGCCAGATGCTGGCCCAGTCGCGCGGGTTCATGCTTCCAGACCCGTGGTTCAGCGTCTGGCCAGGCATCGCCATCCTCGTCACGGTGATGGGGTTCAACCTGCTCGGTGACGGCCTCCGCGACGCGCTGGACCCACGCATCAAGAACTAACCATGACGGAACCACTGCTACGAGTCGACGACCTCAGCACCCACTTCTACACGGAGGGGGGCGTCGTCCGTGCGGTCGACGGAGTGTCGTTCACGGTCGAGGAGGGCGAAATCGTCGGACTGGTCGGCGAGAGCGGCGCGGGCAAGAGCGTCGCGGTCGCCTCCGTCCTCCGCCTCATCGAGGCGCCCGGCGAAATCGTCGGCGGCGAGGTTTGGTTCCGGGACGAACTCCTGTTCGGCGTCGAGGAGGGACCGGACGGCGAGCTACGCCCCCGGGAGGCGATGCTGTCGAACCGCGAGATGCGCCAGCGGATTCGAGGCAACGAGATAGCCATCATCTTCCAGGACCCGATGGAGAGTCTGAATCCGGTGTTCACCGTCGGCGGTCAGCTCCGCGAGGTGATCGAACTCAACCGGGGGCTAGACGAACGGGCGGCGAAAGCGGAGGCGATACGGATGCTCCGCGAGGTCGGCATCCCCGAACCCGAGGAGCGGTACGACAGCTACCCCCACCAGTTCAGTGGCGGGATGCGCCAGCGAGTCCTCATCGCGATGGCGCTGTCGTGCGAGCCGAGCCTCATCATCGCCGACGAGCCGACCACCGCGCTCGACGTGACCGTCGAGGGACAGATCATCGAACTCGTCGACGAACTCCAGTCGAAGTACGGAACGAGCTTCGTCTGGGTGACCCACGACATGGGCGTCGTCGCCGAGATCTGCGACCGGGTGAACGTGATGTATCTCGGCGAGGTCGTCGAACAAGCGACGGTCGACGACCTCTTCTACGACACGAAACACCCCTACACCGAGGCGTTGCTCGACTCGATTCCGCGGCCCGACCAGACGATAGAGGAGTTGAATCCCATCAGCGGCGTGATGCCGGAGGCCATCGACCCGCCGCCGGGGTGTCGATTCCACACGCGCTGTCCGGATGCACGCGAAGCGTGTACGCGCGTCCATCCCGACCTCCGTTCGGTGACCGACGAGGACGAACCCCACCGTGCGGCCTGCATCAAACACGACGCCTTCGACGTGGACTACTGGCAGAGCGACCCGATCGAGAACGAGACACGTCGGCGATTCGACGACGACCTCGTCGCCGAGGGGGAGAGACGATGAGCGACGCCGCCACGCCGTCGTCCGCTTCGCCCGTGGACGACGGCGAGGAGCCGCTCGTCCGGGTCGACGGCCTGACGAAGCACTTCTCGAACCAGCAGGGCATGCTCGCGGGGCTGACGGTCGACGGCGACGGGGACGGTTTCCCGGTGCGGTTCGACCGACAGCGAGTACGGGCGGTAGAGGACGTGAGCTTCGACATACGACGCGGCGAGACGCTCGGGCTGGTCGGCGAGTCCGGCTGTGGCAAGTCCACGCTGGCCCGCACGATTCTCAGGCTCCTCGAACCGACGGCCGGGAGCGTGTACTTCAAGGGCGAAGACGTGGCGTCGATGGACGGCGAACGGTTGCGCTCCCGGCGCGCCGACATGCAGATGATATTCCAGGACCCCCAGTCGAGTCTCGACCCGCGGATGAAGGTCGGTCGCATCGTTGAGGAACCGCTGAGGGCCCACGGGATGCTGGACGAGGAGGGACGGGAGGACCACGCCCGGGAACTGCTCGAGAAGGTCGGACTCGACCAGCAACACTACAACCGCTACCCACACGAGTTCTCCGGCGGCCAGCGCCAGCGCATCAACCTGGCCCGGGCGCTGTCGGTCGAACCCGACTTCATCGTCTGCGACGAACCGGTGTCGGCGCTCGACGTGTCGATACAGGCCCAGGTGCTGAACACGATGCGTCGCCTCCAGCGCGAGTTCGGACTGACCTACCTGTTCATCGCGCACGACCTGAGCGTCATCCGGCACATCTCCGACCGCGTGGCCGTGATGTATCTCGGCCAGCTGGTCGAACTCGCCGACAAGGAGGAACTGTTCGAGAACCCACAGCATCCGTACACGCGGGCGCTGCTCGACTCTATTCCGGTTCCGGACCCGCGCGAGACCGGAACGCGCGGCGTACTGGAAGGCGACGTGCCGAGTCCCATCGACCCGCCG
Organism: Halomicrococcus pelagicus; assembly: GCF_050954125.1. Classification (NCBI taxonomy): domain Archaea; kingdom Methanobacteriati; phylum Methanobacteriota; class Halobacteria; order Halobacteriales; family Haladaptataceae; genus Halomicrococcus; species Halomicrococcus pelagicus. The sequence goes on from NZ_JBPBWC010000032.1 coordinate 16,231, forward strand.
TCGGGGTGTCGGTTCCGCACCAGATGTCCCCGGCTCATCGCGCCGCCCGAGTACGACCTCGTCGACGAGGAGTGGGCGAACGTCCGACGGTTCATGCGGGCGGTCGACCGGCGGTCGTTCGACGTCGACGAGACGGACCTCACCGAGACGTTCTTCGCCAACGCCAAACCCCGGGGGGACGCCGGGCGCATCGTCGACGAGGCTATCGACCGTGTGCTGGCCGGCGACTGGGAGGCGGCGAGCGAACTGCTGAACGGGTCGTTCGCCGAGCGGAGCATCTGCGCTCGCGAAGACCCCGACTACGAGGTGCCGTCGGAGTACGGCGGCCGCCACTTCGCGGCCTGTCACCTTCACCGGTGAGGCTCTCCCGCCCCCGAACGGCGGACGTCGCTCTCCGGCGCACGACGGTCGACGACGACGGTCGTCGCGTCGCTCGGCCGTCGGCCGTCGGTCGCCACGAAGGCGGCGATCTCGTGCTCGCCCGGCTTCGCGTCCTCCCGCTCCTGCTCGCCCGCTCGCTCGAACCGCGCGTCCCACGTCCGGCGGAATCGCTTGCGCTCGCGGGGTCGGAAGACGAACTCGGCCGAAGTCGCCCGGTGGTACCGGGGTTCGTCGCTCGCTTCGAGCAGGCCGTCGACCGACCATCCCCACAGGCGGAGGCCGGACGTCGAGACGGAGACGGGCACCGGCAGTCGGTTGCGGAACTCGATGTCTATCGCGACCGTGTCGCCCGGCCGGTAGCGACGGTGGTCGGTCGCGACGCTGACGGTGACCGCCCGGCGCGCGAGCGACTGCGGAACGAGCGCCCCGAGCGCCGACGCGAGGTAGTTGCGCCCCGGAAACCCGAAACGGTCGTCGTCAGCGTCGTTCATGCGTGTTCAGTGGAACGTTCGGGCGAGAGCGACGGTCGTCCGTCGCGTCGCACTGGCCGTCCCCGCCGTCCGATGGTTCACCGGTACCACGGTCCCGTACCAGTCAAATCTTCCGGGGCGGAGTCGAACGCGAACGCGAGAGCGGACGCTCACGAGGACCGGTGTCGTCCGGGTCAGTCCACCGGCCGGTGGTCGAGCGCCGTTATCCTCGCGCGCCAGTAGGGGAGGTTCCCGTCCGGCAGGTTCCACTCCACCTCGGCGTCGACGGGGACGAACATCCCGTTTCTGCGCCGGTAGTTCCTGAAGTAGCCCGTCCACCGGGTCGGCTCGAAGCCATCGTCGACCCGCCGGTAACGGTCCTCGGCGACGACGCGCTCGACCGTGTTCCGGTCGTCGAAGTGGAAGACCAGCGAGACCGTGGTTCCGTCGTGGTCGAGCGTCGCCCGCGCCGACCGCTCGTCGATGGGCTCCCACTCGACACCTTCGGTCGGCAAGAGGGCCGTCGGGAACCAGACGCTCTCAGCGAGATACCGCATCAGCTCTCCGGCGTTCGTCTCCGGGGACGGTTCGGCCTCGGCCACCGTGACGGCCGAGAGAAGTCGGGCGCGAAGCGACCCCTCGCCGTCCCTGTACTGGTCGACGACGCGAACCGGGACGAGCGGCGCTATCGCTATCGTGGCGTCCCAGACGAACCCCGGGGGGTCGACGGTGTAGTGCTGGGTCGCTTCGAGCGCTCTCCACGGCGCGTCCGCGTCGCCGAGCCGGAACTGGCCGCGCTGCTCCAGCCGGACCGTCCGCACGTACGGCTGGCCCTCTTCGAGCACGGTGTCGAAGTACCGCCGTACGGGGGGCGGTAGCCCCTCGACGTCGTCCCTCGTGAACGCGCGCTCCGAGCGAGCGTCGGCGGCTCCCAGCAGTTCCTTGACGAGTCTGGTGCGGGAGCGCTCCAGTCGGAGCTTGCCGACGAGGACGACGCCGGCTACGAGCGCGACGAGCCCCCCGAGGACCGACCGGGGCGAAACCGACGCTCGAACTCCCTCCCATCCGACGTCCGCGTCTGGCAGGTCAATTGATACCATCGTAGGTCCCGTCTACTCCGTCTCCCTCGCGTCGGATATACCCCAGAGTCGGTTCTCGCCCGCTACGAACCACCTCCGTCCCGACCGGACGAAAGGAAGGCGTGGTCCCCGCGCCGACGGCTACCGGGAACGGCGTCGGACGAGTCACAATCAGAACCGATATGAGCGGGGACCGCGAGGTTCGGGCTCCATGACGAGCAGCGACACCGAAGCCCGAGGGGACGCCGACCTCGACGTCGGTTTCACCCTCGGTCTCGACCTGCCGTTCGATAGGAGCGTCGAGTGGGCCGCCGACGTCGGGTTCGCGTTCGTGGAACTACTGCTCGACGGCCGGTACGCCCGCGAGCGCATCGCCGACCGACGTGACGCGATGCGGGGGACGCTCGCCGACGCCGGCGTCGGCCTCGTCGTTCACCTCCCGTTCACCGTCGACCCCGGGTCGCCGTTCACCCCCGTCCGGGACGGCGCCGTCGCCGAGTTCACCGCCGGCATGGACCTCGCGGCCGGTCTGGGAGCGGAGACGGTCGTGTTCCATCCCTCCTCGGCCGCCTGGGAGCTCGGCTGGACCGAGTCCGAGCGCCGGGAGTTCGTCCACGCGAGCCTCGACGAACTAATTCCCGCGGCTCGCGAACGCGGGCTGGTTCCCTGCGTCGAGAACGTCGTCTCCAGTTACTACGACGCGACCGCGTTCCCGGAACTGCTGGAGCGGTACCCTGACGCGTCGATGACGTTCGACACCAGCCACGCGCTGCTCGCCGGGATGGACGAGACCGAGATGGCGCGGTTCTGCCGCGAGCACGCCGACCGGATTGGACACCTCCACCTGGTCGACACCCGCGGCGGTGACGACGAGCATCTCCCCGTCGGGATGGGTCGCATCGACTTCGCGACGGTGTTCGCGGGTCTCGCGGACGCCGACTGGTCCGGCACGGCGACGCTGGAGGTCGGGACCGAGGACTACGACACCATCGCCCTCGGGAAGGACCACGTCGAGGAACTGCTGGCGACTGTCTGACTCTCCTGCTCTCGTCGCCCGGCGGACGGCGACGGGCGTCTGCCCTCTATCTTTAATCAGCGAGAGAATCCCGCCGTTCACGGCGGGCGTGAATCGCGTCATTCGACTACGCAATCCACAGTCGATAGCAGGCCGGATATTCCACGCCAATCCACACTATTAAGTAGATTTGTCTACATAGGCTATGTATGGCGATTCAGGCCACTCGCACCTACGTTGGTTTCATCCAGAACCAGCAACAAGTGCAGGGTGGTCTGGATTTGCTCGGTGATTCAGCCTCGAAAATCTGGAACGTCGCACGCTGGACAGCAGACCGCGTATGGGACGCAATCGGTGAGATTCCCGACGAAGGCCCGCTGAAATCGTACATGAAGAACCAGTCGTGCTGGAAAGACCTGAACGCACAATCCAGTCAGAAAGTCATCGAAGAACTTTCTGACGCTTTCCAGTCGTGGTTCGACCTGCGACAGCACGACTCAGAGGCGAATCCGCCCGGCTACCGCAAACACGGCGACACCCGCCCCCGTAGCACGGTAACATTCAAAGCAGACGGGTTCAAACATGATCCTGAGAACAACCGGGTCAGACTCTCGAAAGGCGCGAACCTCAAGGAGTCTTGGTCGGACTTCATCCTCTGCGAGTACCAGACTCGCCCGGACGTTGACCTCGGAGAGGTCAACAAGGTACAGACCGTTCGCGCCGTCTGGAACGGCGAGGAGTGGGAACTGCACTTCGTCTGTAAAGTCGAACTCGAAACCCAACGACTCCGCAGGCGACGGCGTGGCAGGAATCGACCTCGGCATCAAGAATATCGCCACGGTCGCGTTCCCCGATGAATACGTTCTCTACCCCGGCAACTCACTCAAACAGGACAAACACTACTTCACGCGAGCCGAGTACGAGACGGAAGGCGAAAATGGGCCATCAGAGAAGTCAAT
>NZ_JBPBWC010000033.1:0-15609 GCF_050954125.1 Halomicrococcus pelagicus
TACGTCATCACCGAGGAGGGCCACGAGGGCGACGACCAGTTGCGCGACCGCATCGTCGCGGGCGTCGAGGACGCCATCGGCCCCATCGCCCGCCCCGAACAGGTCGTGTTCACCCCCGAACTCCCCAAAACTCGCTCGGGCAAGATCATGCGCCGGCTCTTGGAGGACATCGCCAACGATGAACAACTCGGCGACACCTCCACCCTCCGCAACCCCGAGGTCGTTCAGGAGATAGCGGCGAAGGTAGATGACGACTGACCAGCGTTTCGACCGACACAACCAACTCGAACTATGACCGACAACGACAAACCAGACTCGGTACCGGAATCGAACGTCGAGACGGACGGCGGCGTCGCGGCCAGTCGAGAGACCGCCGACTACCTCGACGCACGAATCAACATCTTCAGCCCGTCGACCCCGTTCATGCGGGACCACCTCAAAATCGTGTGGACGATGTTCGTCGCGTGGGCCATCGTCGTCTTCGGCCCCGTAACGGCGACGTACCTCGCGACCGACTTCATGACGAGTATCACCGTACTCGGCTTCCCGCTCCACTACTTCTTGACCGCGGTCTGTGCTCCATCGGGCGCGCTCGTTCTCTCGTTCATCTACGCGCGCAAACGCGACAAACTGGACGCGAAGTACGGTATCGACCACTCGTCCACGCAGCGAGAGACGGAGACCGAGCCGGCGGCGACTGACGGAGGAATCGACGAATGATGCCGACGCCGCTGGGGTTGCTCCCGGACGCGCTCAACGCGTCGTTCAAGATAATCCCGGCGATCATGGTCTCCGGGATGTTGCTGTTGTTCCTTGGCATCGGATACGCGTTCCGCGTCGCCGACACCGAAGACCTGTGGGTCGCCGGACGTTCCATTGGGAACATCGAGAACGGGATGGCGATCGGCGCCAACTGGATGTCCGCCGCGTCGTATCTCGGCATGGCCGCGCTCATCGCGCTGTCGGGCTACTACGGGCTATCGTTCGTCATCGGCTGGTCGACGGGCTACTTCATCCTGCTCATCTTCATGGCCGCGCAGATGCGCCGGTTCGGCAAGTACACCGCACCGGACTTCGTCGGCGACCGGTTCAACTCCGACACGGCGCGCGCCATCGCGGCCCTGACGACCATCCTCATCGGATTCGTCTACTCGGTCGGCCAGGCGCGCGGGATGGGACTGGTCGGCCTGTACGTCTTCGGCGGCGACTACGCCACCATGGTCATCCTCATGATGGGAATCACGGTCGGCTACCTGGCGCTGTCCGGGATGCTCGGCGCGACGAAGAACATGGCCGTCCAGTACGTCATCCTCATCGTCGCGTTCCTCGCGGGCCTGTACGCCGTCGGCTTCAGCCAGGGATACTCCACGATTCTCCCACAGATCGAGTACGGCGCACTGCTGGGCTCGCTCAACTCGGAGTTCACCGAACCGTTCACGACCGGGGGATTCTACCTCTGGGTCGCGACGGCCTTCTCGCTCATCGTCGGCACGTGTGGCCTCCCGCACGTGCTGGTGCGCTTCTACACGGTCGAGAGCGAGCGGACCGCCCGCTGGTCGACCGTTTGGGGCCTGTTTTTCATCTGTCTGCTGTACCTGAGCGCTCCCGCGTTCGCGGCGTTCGGGACCGACCTCTACGCGAACTCGGTTGGAAACGTGTACGGGGCCAACGGCATGAGCGGCGCCGAGGGCGACGTCATCGTCGTCCTGGCGTCTCAGCTCGCGAACCTGCCGACGTGGTTCGTGGGACTCGTCGCGGCGGGCGGTATCGCCGCGGCTATCGCGACCACCGCCGGGCTGTTCATCGCTGCGTCCTCGGCGGCCGCACACGACATCTACACGAACATCGTCAATCCCGATGCGACCCAGCGCCAGCAGCTCGTCGTCGGTCGCGCCACCATCATCGTCCTGGGCGCGATCGTGACGATCACCGCGCTCAACCCGCCGGCGCTGGTCGGGGAACTGGTCGCCTACGCCTTCTCGCTGGCCGGACTCGTACTGTTCCCGATGTTCTTCCTCGGGCTCTGGTGGGAGAACACCAACCGTCAGGGTGCGCTCGCCGGCATGACCACGGGCCTCCTCATCTGGTTCGCCGCCATCCTCAACGAGGTCCTGCCCGCGTACGTCGGGTTCCTCGGGGACGCCGCCGGCGAAAGCGGCGCGATAGTGCCGGTGTTCGCCGACGTGTTCCCCGCCATCGGCGCGGCGCTCGCCGGTACGCCCATCGTGTTCGCCGTGACTATCGGCGTCTCGCTCGTCACCGACGAACCGCCGGAGCGAATCAAACGGATCGTCCGGCAGTGTCACAGCCCCGAGCCGATGGGGCAACAACAGGCCGCCGAGGACGTCGTCAGCACCGACGGCGGCGAACGGCTCGGAGACGACTGACCCATGTACGAACGCATCCTCATCCCCACGGACGGTAGCGAAACCGCAGAACGGGCCGTCGACGAAGCGCTGGCGGTCGCGGAACGGTTCGACGCCGAGGTCCACGCGCTCTACGTTGTCGACACGGACGCCGTGGACGTCAGCCTCGGCACGGAACAGGTCGACCGCATCCACTCCGGTCGGTTCGGCGAGATGGACGAACTGGAAGACCGTGCGAAGGCGGCGACCGGATACGTCGTCGACCGCGGTCGCGAACGCGGTATCGCGGTCGAAGAGCAGTTCCGCGGTGGCCGACCTCACAAGGTCATCGCCGACTTCGCTGAGGACCACGACGTGGACCTCATCGTCGTGGGCAGTCACGGCCGCTCCGGCATCCGGCGGATGCTACTGGGGAGCGTCACCGAACGCGTGCTGCGGTCGACGCACCGGTCCGTGCTGGTGGTGGACGGGCGGGAGGACGAGTAACGTGCGTCTCGTCGGAACACTCCGCGACCACGTCCGCGAGCATCGGTCGGGGATGGTCGTCGACCTCGCGTTCGCCGTCACGTGGGTGACGGTGGTGTCGGCGCTGTTCGACCTACTCCAAGGTCCGGCGTGGGCCTATCATCTGTCGCTGGCCGCTGGCGTCGTCGCCTACTTCGGGTTCTTCGCGTCGCTGGAGGTGGCGCGAGACGCGCAGTGACGGTCGTCCGCGGAGTCGATTACGGTTACTGCAGCAGTGCCGCAGCTCTTTCATCATGTGACCCGAGTTAAATACACTGCAAGGGAGCTAGAAATTACAGTGTAATGTTGTGAATGGTGTCCAATACTCTTATGCGTCTCACGGGGGAACGGGTACACGAACACGATGGCAGCGATCACCGTAGGTGCGCAGTCTGAACGTACGAGCAGTTCCCGGGCGAGTTCGGTCGTACTTGAAGCTCTGTCGCAATACGCTGGAATCGACGTCGACGGGAGCGACTTTCGACTCTACGACGTCATCGACCCCGACGCGCTCGATAGCCTGTTCTCCCATCAGCGAGACACGAACCTCTCCGTGGAGTTCGACGTCCGAGACGCGACGGTGACCGTCTGGCGGAACGACAGCGAAGTGCGAGTGCGCATCAGCGACGACGAGTAGGCCTCTTCTGAGCGACCCGAACACCACCGAGTACGTCGACAGCCCCAGACGCGGCGAGCGAATCGCAGACTGCGGCGAGCGATGCGGCGCGTTCAGACGGCTCTCGTACCGGTTGTACTCTGTGATACGCCGCGTCAAAGACGACCGGTAGCCACGCTGCGGAGAGCTTTCACTGTCCGAACAAAATCTGTTTAATGTGTGGGAACGATTCGCATAGTATCTCGGAGATTCCAATGGTTCGACTCATCGACGTCGAGATGGAGCACACGCTGGCCGAGTACGCGACCGACATCGTCCTCCGCGAGTCCGTCAGGGAGATGCAGGACGCCATCACCGACGACGTGGCGGCGCTCGAAGGTCGCACCGTCTGGATGGTGAACTCGACCGCGAGCGGCGGCGGCGTCGCCGAGATGATGCCGAAACTCCTCGGCATCTTCCGCACGCTCGGCGTGGACGCGGAGTGGGCGGTCATCGACGTGGACGCCCCCGGATTCTTCGAGTTCACGAAAGACGTACACAACCTCCTCCACGGGACGGGCGACCCCGAGATCGTGGACCGCGAACGCGCACTCTACGAGCGAGCGAGCCGTTCAGTGGCCGACGAACTCGTCGGCCGACTCGCCCCCGAAGACGTGCTCGTCGTTCACGACCCACAGCCGCTCGCGGCCGGTGCGAAAGTCGCCGAAGAACTCGGACTGCCCGCCGTCTGGCGCTGTCACATCGGTTCCGAGCGACAGACCGAAAAGTCGCGGGCCGCGTGGGAGTTCTTGCAACCGTGGGTGCGCGACTACGACCGGGCCATCTTCTCGCTGCCCGCGTACGTGCCCGAGTTCCTGCACGACGACGCGACCATCGTCCCGCCAGCTATCGACCCGTTCAGCGCGAAGAACAAACGTCTCAAGCCACAGGAGGTCGCCGGCATCCTCGCGCGGGCCGAACTCGTCGCCACGGACCACCCGACCGAACCGTTCGACGAGCCGGCGCGACGACTGCAGGCCGACGGCACGTTCGCGCCCGCGACCGAACCGGCTGACCTCGGGCTGCTCTTTCGCCCCGTCGTCTGTCAGATCTCCCGCTGGGATAGTCTCAAGGGGTTTCTCCCGCTACTGCGCGGGTTCGCCCGTCTGAAACGCGAGGTTCGGCCGGCAGGTGACGCCGGCGCGGACGTCGAGGAGACGAGCGAGAGAGAAGAGAAGGGGGCGACGAACGGCGGCAGGCGAGCGGAGGGGACGGCTCGCACCGACGCCCACCGGCGGCGAATCGAGGACGCCCGACTGGTTCTCGCCGGACCGGACCCGTCGTCGGTCGCCGACGACCCCGAGGGACGGGCAGCGCTCGAAGCGATAGAGGAAGCGTGGCACTCGCTCGACCCCTCGATTCGGCGGGACGTCGCCGTCGTCGTCATGCCGCCGGACAGACACGAAAGCGCGCTCGTCATCAACGCGCTGCAGCGCTGTGCCACGGTCGTCGCACAGAACTCGCTCCGCGAAGGGTTCGGCCTCACGGTCACGGAGGCGATGTGGAAACGCGCGGTCCTGATGGGGTCGGACACCGGCGGTATCGGCGCACAAATCCGCGACGGCGAGGACGGTCGGCTGGTGCCGGATGCCGCCGACCCCGGGTCGGTCGCGGAGACGCTCGACGCCGTGTTCGGGGCTCCCGACCGGTGGGACGAGTGGTCACACAGCGCCCAGCGGCGCGTCGCCGACAACTACCTCGTCTTCGAGCAGGTGACCCGATGGCTCGACGTGCTCGGCGCGCTCGTCCGGTGACGTCACGAGAACGACGTCCCGCCGGAAACTTCGAGATGGAGTTCCGGGCGGGGCCGTTCCGCATCGGCGAGCGGTTCGAGCGACGGCTACGACAGTCCACCCGACCTCGTTCGATGGTCAGTCACGCTTCCAGCGCCACCGGGGGTTAAACCGACCGAGCATCGTTCGAACGGTACCCAGTCTTATATTCTCGCCGATGGAGTAGTAGCCGGCGGTGCCCATGGACCGAGACCACCTCCGTTCCTCCCGGTGGACGTTCGTCGCCGTCGTCGTCGTAGCGGTAGGGGCGGCGGGAACGTACCAGTACGCGTGGCCAGTCATCCGCGGCCCGCTCGGAAGACGGGCCGGTGCTTCCGAGACGGCTATGGGAACCATCTTTTCGGTGCTCGTCGTCGCACAGACGCTCACGGCCTTTCCGGGAGGATGGATACGCGACCGCTGGGGCCGCGGATTCCCCTCTTCGCCAGCGGCGCGTTGTTCCTTTCCGGATTCAGCGGTGCCGCCCTCGCGCCGACGTTGCCCGCGTTGTATCTCTGGTTCGCTCTCGGCGGAGCAGGTGTGGGCATCGTCTACGATATCGCCGTGAACACTCCTTCGAGGTGGTTCGACGAGCGGCGTGGGATGGCCACCGGTGCCGTGAGTATGGCTTTCAGCGGAACGAGTTTCGTTCTGATACCGTTCATCCGGCGTGGCGTCGACGCCGCCTTCGTCCCGACGTTATCGGTGTTGGCCGTCGCAACGGGAGGTAGCTCGCTCGTCGCAGCCGGTATCCTCAGAGACCCGGCCATCCCCGAACCGGAACGGGCGCGAGCGTCTGGCGGAGACGCCGCGACCGGTTCCGCCATCACGTGGCGAACCATGGTGCGGACGCGACGTTTCTGGTTCCTCTACGCCGTGTTCGTCGTCGTCAACGGCGTCGGTCTTATGGTCATCGAGAAGGTGGTCGCGTACGCGAATCGGCTCGGACTCTCCCCGACGGCCGCGACCACCGCAGCCGCACTCGTCGCGCTGGGTCAGGCGACGGGCGTTCTCGTCCTCGGGAGTTTGTCCGACCGGCTGGGACGGGAGCGAACGCTGATCGTCTCGCTGGTGTTCTGTGGCGGTGCGCTCGCCGCAACCGTCGTCGCCGGCCAATCGACGCTCGACTGGGCGTTCGTTCTCCTGGCAGGAGTCACGATGTTTTTCCGAAGCCCGTCGTTCGCCATCATGCCGGGTCTCGTCGGAGAGTACTACGGTGAGAAGTACTCCTCGGAGAACTACGCCGTGCTTCTCACGGCGAAGCTCTGGGGCGGAATCTTCGGCGGAACCGTAACGAGCGTTCTCGTCCTCAGACTCGGCTGGTCGACGACGTTTCTCATGGCTGCAGGACTCGCACTCGGTGCGGGCATCGCCGCACTGTGGACGCTTCGAACGCGATGAATCCGGATTGACCTCCTCCCACCCCTAAAGGGGTGGGATTCCCCGAAGGGGAGTGCAAGGTTGCGCGTTTCCTCGGCCCGCAAGGACGCTTTCGCGTGGGGCGTTCATTGATCGCCGTCCGGTTACGACCCCGGACGTGCTTTCCAGCGCGTCCAGCCCGGTCAAACGGGCCTTCCCACCCGGACGCGCCGGACGCTTCAATAGGGCGGAATACGGTCCGCCCCTCCACGGTCGGGTATTCAGCCGACTGGGTACCACCATTCGCGTCCGACCAGTTGGCCGGGACGTGGTGGAATGGGTCTCCGGCTTTCTTACCCGGCGGGCTGTAGACGCGAAGCGTCCGTTGGGATCGAAGACTCCGTGCCACAACCGGGGAACGCTGTCACAACACAGTACGAAAGAGCCGAACTTAACGATTCGGGACGGAACTCCCGTCCGGCCATCGCACGGTGGAATGTCTCCCACCGTGTCGGCTTCATCCCACGGCGAAAGCCGTGGGCTTTCGCCTTGAACAACTGTAACCCCTTCGCTGAGTCCGCCCTCTGGCGGGACCACCGAACCAGGTCCGTCGTCTCCGCCGGTGAGGGACCGTCGACCACCCGGGGCACCCGACGCTCGTGGGCGGCGAGACGCGCTCGGCGGTCACGACACCCCGCGAACGAACGGCGAGCCCGGCCGACCGCCGGGCGTGCCGCGTCAGTCGATGACGGTGGCGACGACGTCGTCGCTGCCACATTCAGGGCATCGGTCGCGGGAGGCCTCGAGCGTGGTCCCACACTGTCGGCACTCGACGACGACGGCCGGCTCGTCGCCGGGCGAGATGAACCGCCGAACCCGCGAGAGAACACTCATAGTTTTCCGTGGTGGAGCGACACTCATACATCATTCGGAATCGAATACTGACGTCTCAACGCCATTACGGGACGACGACGGCCGTTCTAGCCATTACCGGCTAGCCGCTGGACCGACGAACGTTCCCGCGTTCCTCACGCGTTGGTCGAAAGGGTCGTCGAGTCGCCTCCGAAACCCGAGGTCGTCTGCTCGTATCTCTCAGATTACGAATCGAAACGAGAAAAAGTGACCCGCCACTACGATTACTGGATGACGACCGAACTCACCGTCGAAGGCATGAGCTGTGGTGGCTGCGAGCAGACGGTCGTATCGGCACTCGAGGAGATGGAGAACGTCGAGAGCGCCACCGCCGACAACGAAGCCGACCGCGTCACCGTCGAAGGGAATCCGGACGCCGACGCCGTCGCGCAGACGATCGAAGACGCAGGCTACACGGTGAAGCGGTAGTCCGGAAACCCACTCGACGGGGACGTTTTTTTGGCGTAAGCAGTACGTCCCCGTCCGTTCGGATTACGCCGTAGTACCGGACGAGGGGCGTTCGTCGGGGAGTTCGTCCGCGTTGTCCCGCACGAACCGTAACAGCGGACGGACTGCCTCGAAGTGTGAGCCGGTTCGGAGTTCGCGGGTCTCTCGGTCCCACTCGACGAGCCCCGCACGTTCGAGCTTCGGGAGGTGGACGTGGATCAGTTCGACGTCGAGTCGGTCCCACTCCTCGTCACTGCTGGTCACGTCGGCAGGGATACGGGCGTCGTCGACGTCCTGCGAATCGTGTTCTAGAAGCGCGACCAGCAACCGCCGGCGATACGCGTCCGCCAACACGTTGAGGACGGTGTCCAGTGACGGCTCCTGTCCAGGAGATGAGGGGTCGTTCCAGCGTCCCTCCGTACTCGCGTTCAAGGACTCGGTCACGTTTCGGTTCGGGGACTCGTTCATGTGTATTACCAGCCTCGCCGGCGTCTGCCAGCGTCTACCTGCAGAAAGTACCATCTGTAGGTAAGGGTTCGCTCAAACTGTTTAGGCCGCGCCGGGCACAGTCGTTTCGACGTCGCCGAGCAGTCTTTATAATTTTGGAGGCGGGGTCCGAAAGAGGCTCCGTCGGCGGAGAGTTAATAAGCGTGAACCACCACTGACGGGGTAATGTCGACAGAATCGTTGACCGACGCGCTCCAGGAAACCCTGGCCCTTTTCGCCGAGAAGGGAACGCCACGGACGACGAGCGAGGTGGCGGAACGCCTCGACCTCGGACACCGGAGTTCCTACGCCAGACTGGAGCGCCTCGTTGAGCACGGCCGGCTGGAAACGAAGAAGGTCGGCGCCAGCGCACGCGTCTGGTGGCGACCGTCCGCGACCGCAGGGATGGACGCTCCGGACTGGTCGGCTGCCGCCGAGTCGCTCATCGACGACGTGCTCGACGACGCCGAGGTCGGCGTGTTCGTTCTCGACGACGACTTTCGGGTGCGGTGGATCAACGACGCGACGGAGCGGTACTTCGGACTCGACCGCGAGCGGGTCGTCGGACGGGACAAGCGTGCGCTCGTCAACGAGCACATCGCAGCGACCATCGGTGACTCGGCGACGTTCGCGGAGACGGTTCTCGCGACGTACGACGACAACACGTACACCGAACGGTTCGAGTGCCACGTGACGTCCGGCGATGGACGCGAGGAGCGGTGGCTCGAACACCGAAGCAAACCCATCGACTCCGGCGCGTACGCCGGCGGTCGGGTCGAACTCTACTACGACGTCACCGAGCGGAAACGAACCGAACGGTCGCTGGAAGAGAGCAAGGAACGGTACTCGAACCTCGTCAGCAACCTGCCCGGGATGGTCTACCGCGGGCGGAACGAACAGGCGTGGCCGATGGAGTTCGTCAGCGACGCCTGCGCCGACCTGACCGGGTACGATGCCGACGCCGTCGAGTCCGGTGACGTCGACTGGAGAGACGACGTCGTCCACCCCGACGACCGAGGCCGGGTCTGGGAGGCCGTCCAGTCCGGCCTTGACCGGGACGGGGAGTTCACCGTCCAGTACCGCGTCCAGACGGCGGACGGCGAAACTCGGTGGGTCTGGGAACGCGGTCGTAGCGTCGCCGACGCGTTCGAGGGCTCCCCGATGCTCGAAGGGGTCGTAACCGACATCACGGCGCAAAAGATGACCGAACGGGAACTCCACGAGAGCGAACTCGAAGACGTGTTCAAGCGGATGGACGACGGGTTCGTCGCACTCGACGACGACCTCCGGTTCACGTACGTCAACGAACGCGCGGGCGACCTTCTGGAGCGACTCCCCGGGGAACTCGTCGGCGAACACATCTGGGACGCGTTCGAACGGGACCGGAGAGCCGAGGCGGAGATCGCCGAGGCCATGGAGACCCAGGAACCGGGCGCGTACGAGGAGTTCTACGAGCCGCTCGACACCTGGTTCGAAATCCACGTCTATCCCTCGGAGACGGGCGTCTCGGTCTACTTCGAGGACGTGACCGAACGCAAACAGAGCAAGCGGAAACTCGAACAGTACGAGCGCATCGTCGAGACCGTCGACGACGGAATCTACGTAATCGACAGCGACCATCGGTTCACGATGGTGAACAACGGGTTCGCATCCATGACGGGGTACGAACGCGACGACCTCATCGGGGCTCGCGCGGCCACCGTCTTCGGGGACGACCTCGTCGACGTCGAGGAGAAACGGACCGAACGGGAGTCAGACGAAAACACCGTGGCGAAGCACCAGGAGGACATCCAGACGGCCAGCGGCTCTCCGCTCACGGTGGAGAGCCGGTTCACTGTGTTCGAACTCGATAGCGGTGAGACGGGCCGCGTCAGAGTCGTCCGTGACGTGACCGAACGCGTCGAACGCGAGCGCGAACTCGAGAAGTCAGAGCAACGGTATCAGGCGCTCGTGGACAACTTCCCGAACGGCGTCGTCATACTGTTCGACGAGGACCTGCGATACCTGACGGCGGGCGGGGAGGTCTTCGAGGGCCTTGAGTTCTCGACTGCAGACATGGAAGGAGACGTGCTGACCGAACGACTCCCGCCAGAGCTACGCGACGAACTCGAACCGAAGTACAGCGCAGTCTTCGATGGCGAGGCGAGCGAATTCGAGCTCGAATTCGACGGACAGGTCCGCCACGTCCGAATCTTCCCGGTCCACGACGACCAGGGAACGGTCTTCGCCGGTATGGCGATGTCCCAGGACGTCACCGAGCGCATCGAGCGCGAACGGGAACTGGAACGCCAGCGCGAGCATCTCACCGCACTCGACCACCTCAACGACGTCGTCCACGATATCACCGACGCCGCCATCGACCAGTCGACGCGTGAGGACATCGAAGCGAGCATCTGCCAGCGTCTCGCCGACACCGACTCGTACCTGTTCGCGTGGATCGGTGACGTCGACGGTCAAACGGAGACGGTGAACCTTCGGACGGAGGCGGGCGTCGAGGGCTATCTCGACGAAACGACTATTTCCGCGAATCCGGACGACGAGCGCAGCGGCGGTCCCACGGCCAGAGCTATCGTACGGGGCGAGATGCAGACCGCACAGGACATCCCCGCCGACGAGGAGGACGGACCCTGGAGCGACCACGTTCGAGGGTCCGACGTTCGGTCCTCGGCGGCGATTCCGATAGTCCACGAGGAGACGCTGTACGGCGTGCTCAACGTCTACTCCGACCGACCCGACGCGTTCACGGCCGAGGAGTGCGAGGTGATCGGTCGACTCGGCGAGATCGCCGGTCACGCTATCGCCGCCGTCGAGCGCAAGCGCGCGCTGATGAGCGACGAAATCGTCGAACTCGAGTTCTACCTCTCGGACGTCTTCGAGACCCTCGGCGTCGACGCGACGACCGACGGTCGGATCACCCTCGACCGTGCCGTTCCGACCAGCGACGGAGCCTACCTCGTGTACGGCACCGCGACGACCGACGCCCGGGAGGCGCTCGACGCCCTGACCGAACGGTTCGCTCACTGGGATTCGGTACGGGATATCGACGGGGAGGGGACGGTCTCCAGATTCGAACTTCGGCTCACCGAGCCGCCCATTCTGTCGGCAGTCGCCTCGCGAGGCGGCTACGTCGATGCGGCTCGGGTCGAACAGGGTGACCTCCACCTGCGGATTCATCTCTCGCCGAGCGTCGACGTTCGTACGATCACCGACGTCGTCCAGGAGGAGTTTCCGGGTGCCGAACTGCTCGCCCACCGTCAGACCTCGCGCACCGACGATTCGCCACCACGGTTGCAAGGGCTGCTCCGTGAGAAACTCACCGATCGACAGCGGACATGCCTCGAAGCCGCCTACAACGCCGGATTCTTCGAGTGGCCCCGGGCGACCTCCGGCGAGGAGGTCGCCGAGTCGCTCGGCGTCTCGCCGCCGACGTTCCACCAGCACCTTCGGAAGGCGGAACGGAAGACGTTCGAAACGATACTGCGGACCTCGACGGTGCATTCTCGACGGTAGACGTCGCCGAGGGACCGTCCGAATCGACGTGCCGAAAGAACGTTCCCGCCGGCCCCTGCCCGGCCGAGCGCGGATTCACTCGTCGCGCTGGAGTCGGCGGGCCGTCTCGAAGACGTCCGTCATCCACGTAGTGAGGTCGTTCGCCTCGACGCGCTGTCGCAGTGTCTCCATCCGGTCGCGGCGGTCGGCGTCGTCCATCGTCAGCGCGGAGGTGATGGCGGTCGCGAAATCGTCGGTCTGGAGGGGGTTGATGCTGATGGCGTGGTCGCCGAGCTCTTCGTGTGCGCCGGTCTGGTCGCTGAGAACGAGCACGCCGGGGTCGCCGGTCTGGGCGGCGACGTACTCCTTGGCGGTGAGGTTCATGCCGTCGCGTATCGCACTGACGATCATCGCGTCGCCGTGACGGTACAGGCCGGCGAGTTCCTCCTCGCTGAGCCAGTCGTCGATGTAGACTATCGGCTGCCAGTCGTCGGTCCCGAACCGCTCGTTGATGCGCTCGACCGCGTCTTCGACGTTCTGCTGGAGGTCCCGGTACTCCGGGATGAGCGACCGGCTCTCGTTGGCCTTCTGGACGTACGTGAACTCGCCGCGCCACTCGGTGTCGGTCGTCCAGAGGCGCTCGAGCGCGTCGAGACGGTCGACGATGCCTTTCGTATAGTCAAGGCGGTCGACGCCGACCACCGTTCTCGTCCCCGGCGCGATACCGTACTCGCGCTGGAACTCCCGCCAGAACGATTCGCCGGCCGCCTCGCTCGACGTTCGAATCTCGTCGGCGTCGACACCCATCGGGAAGGCGCGAACGGTCGTCGTTCGACCGTCGTAGCGTACCTCCCCACCGTCCCGGTCGACGAACGCGTCGTCCAAGCATTCGTCGACGCAGTCGAGGAAGTTCTCGCAGTACCGGTCGATGTGGAATCCGAGCAGGTCGTTGGCCAGGAGTCCGTCGAGAAGTTCCTGCCGCTGCGGACACGTCCGGAACGTCTCCCGGCCGGGCCACGGGATGTGCCAGAAATGCATGACGAAGGCGTCGTCGACGGCGTCTCGGAGGAGTCGCGGCGCGAGTGCGAAGTGGTAGTCCTGGAACCAGACCAGCGACTCCTCGGTCGCGTACTCGGCGGCGGCGTCGGCGAACCGCTCGTTCACCTGCTGGTACCGCGCCCAGTGGCGGTCGTTGTACTCGGGCTTCCAGAGGCCGCCGTGACTGAGCGGCCACAGGACGCGGTTGCTGTACCCGTAGTAGTAGCCGCTCACCTCCTCGTCCGAGAGCCATATCCGTTTGAGCGTGTACGACTCCTCTTCGGGCGGCATCCGGACGGTGCCGTCGTCGTCCGTGACCTCCCCGTCCGCCTCGCCGTCGCCCCACGCGATCCAGGTGCCGCCGGTGCGTCGCAGAACGGGGTCCAGCGCTGCGGTGAGACCGCCGGCGGGGCGATCTATCTCGACGTTGCCGTCCTCGGCGTAGCTGTGCTGGTACGGCTGTCGATTGGAAACGAGGACGAGTTCCTTCTCCAGTATCGACGCGGGGTCCCGGCTCTCGTCGGTCGCGGTGTCGTCGTGGAGAGAGGGCTGCTCGTCGGTGGCGGATTCCATTGCTTCTGTTGAGTTTCGAGCGACACAAGATAATCCCTTGGGCCCTCCGTCTCTGACAGCGCGGTCGAGGCGGGGGCAAATCCCGTTCCCTCACCGTATCGACGCGCACAGTCCCACGGACTGACACTGCCTGTAGCACTCCCCGCGAACGGCGTCTCGTCCACTCGCTCGAGACGGTATATCAGGGGCGAGGCCGCGCTACCGGCCCATCTCGCCGACCGGCACCGGTGGAGCTATCGTCGGCGACTCGCTGGGACGCTCCGGTCGATGCGTACGATGCGACCATGATTCTATCAGGGTTTTATAACGACTCCGGCATGAATTAGTACCTTAATTTCGGGTCGTTTAGTTGTTGATTATCGTCGACCGATAATATTCCAAAACACTTCTTACTCGATTCGACGAGGGTGAACGTACAGTTCCCATGACTACGACCGACATACGAGAGGCAGTAGCGGGTAGTGGCGACCGGTTCATCTATCTCACCGCCGCACTAGCGGCGCTCAACGGACTACTGTTCGGATTCGACACCGGCATCATCTCCGGCGCTTTCCTCTACATCAACGATACGTTCACCATGTCGCCGCTCGTCGAGGGCATCGTCATGAGCGGCGCGATGGCGGGCGCAGCCCTCGGCGCGGCGGTCGGCGGGAAGTTGGCCGACCGTCTCGGCCGTCGCCAGCTCATCCTCATCGGCGCCGTCGTGTTCTTCGTCGGGTCGCTGACGATGGCTATCGCTCCGACCGTCCCCATCCTCGTGGCCGGTCGACTCATCGACGGCGTCGCGATCGGGTTCGCCTCCATCGTCGGCCCGCTCTACATCTCCGAGATAGCGCCACCGAAGATTCGCGGCGCGCTCACCTCGCTCAACCAGCTCATGGTGACGCTCGGAATCCTGATATCGTACTTCGTCAACTACGCCTTCGCCGACGCCGGCGCGTGGCGACTGATGCTCGGAACCGGAATGATTCCGGCGGTTGTCCTCGCCGTCGGCATAGTGAAGATGCCCGAAAGTCCGCGCTGGCTCTACGAACACGGACGGCGGGACGACGCCCGCGCGGTCCTCGAACGCACCCGCGAGGGCGACGTCGACGACGAACTCGCCGAGATAGAGCAGACGGTCGCGAAGCAGTCCGGAACGAGTCTCCGCGACCTGCTCCAGCCCTGGCTGCGCCCCGCGCTCGTCGTCGGGCTCGGACTCGCCGTCTTTCAGCAAATTACCGGCATCAACGCCGTCATCTACTACGCTCCGACCATCCTCGAATCGACCGGCTTCGGCAGCGCGACGTCGATACTCGCCACGGTCGGCATCGGCGTCATCAACGTCCTCATGACGGTCGTCGCCATCGCGCTCATCGACCGCGTCGGTCGACGGCTGCTGTTGCTCGTCGGCATCGGCGGCATGGTCGTCACGCTCGCCGTCCTCGGCGTCGTCTTCTACCTCCCGGGGTTCAGCGGCGTCCTCGGATGGGTCGCCACCGCCAGTTTGATGCTGTTCGTAGCGTTCTTCGCCATCGGTCTCGGTCCGGTGTTCTGGCTGCTCATCTCCGAAATCTACCCGCTCTCGGTTCGCGGGAGCGCGATGGGGACGGTCACCGTCGCCAACTGGGGGGCAAATCTCGTCGTGTCGCTCGCGTTCCCCCTGTTGACGGCGAATCTCGGCAAACCGTCGACGTTCTGGCTGTTCGGCGTCTGTAGCCTCGCGGCGCTCGCGTTCACCTACCGGCTCGTCCCCGAGACCAAGGGTCGGTCCCTCGAAGCCATCGAGAACGACCTCCGCGAGAACGTCACCGACACGGTCGCGACCGCTGCAGACGAATCGTCGACGATATCGCGCGAATAGGGACCGCCGATATCCCCGGCGACCGTCCGTCGGTCAGGCAGAGAGCCACCGGCGTCGGAGGAGATACGCGGCGACGACGGCCGTGACGACGGCTTTCATGCGAGTGAAGTACCTCGGGGCGTGTCCCCGAGGCTTCACCGTTTTGTCCGAGCGCCCAGAAACGGG
>NZ_JBPBWC010000034.1:0-15129 GCF_050954125.1 Halomicrococcus pelagicus
CTGTACGCCGCCGCACGCCAGGTCGGCGTCCCGCGCAGCCTCGACGAGGTGGCGACGGTGAGCCGCATCGACGCGATAGAGTTCAAGCGCACCTACCGCTACATCGTCCGCGAACTCAACCTCGAAATCCAGCCCGCCGACCCCCAGAGCTACCTCAAGCGGTTCGAGAGCGAACTCGAACTCTCGCCCGCGACCCAGCGCCGGGCACACGACCTGCTGAAGACGGCCCAAGAAGCGGGCATCACCAGCGGGAAGTCGCCCGTCGGCCTGGCGGCCGCCGCCATCTACGGAGCGGGTCTGGTGGAAAACGAGCGCGTCACCCAGGACGAGGTCGCCGAGGTCACCGACGTGAGCACGGTCACCATCCGCAACCGCTACCAGGAACTGCTCGCCGCCGCGGACGAGACCGAGGTCCTCCCCACCAACGTCTCGGTCGACGGGAGCGACGAGGCCGCCGCGTAGACGGCGTCTCAGTCGTCCGCAGTTGCGACCGTCTTTCCGAGTCGGCGCTCTATGAAGTCGTCCAGGATCTCGAACGCGCGAATTTTCTGCTGAATGTCCGAGGAGCCGTGTCCCTCCTCGCCGAGTTCGACGTACTCGTAGTCCCCGTCTGCGACGGCTCCGCCGTCGTCCAGAGACGCCGTCGACGCCTCCCGCTCTTCGTACCCGGCGTCGTCGAGCGCGTCGCGGAAGATGCGGGCCTGCGAGACGGGGACGCGGCGGTCGTTGACCCCGTGTAGGAGCAACAGCGGCGCGTCGACGTTTTCGACGTGCGTGACGGGACTGCGCTCCTCGTAGAGGTCCGGGTTCTCCTCGGGCGTCCCGAGGTACTTCTCCATCAGTTCCGTCCGGAAGTGCGGCATCGTGTTCTCGTACATGTCCACGAGGTCGGTCACGCCGATCCACGCGATGCCGGCGTCGTACAGCGACGGGTACTGCACCATCTGCCAGTACGCGGAGTATCCGCCGTAGGAGCCGCCGAACACGGCGACGGTGTCGTCGTCGATCCAGTCGCGGATGTCGAGCACGTGTTCGGCCGCGGCCACGACGTCGGCCTGCTCCGCGCCGCCCCAGTCGCCGTACAGTTCCTCGCGGAACTCCCGACCGAGTCCGGCGGACCCGCGGTAGTTGACCTGCAGGACGCTGTACCCCCGGGTGACCAGGAACTGCGTGAACAGGTCGAACTCCCGCTTCTCGTGGACCGGCGGTCCCCCGTGGGGGTTGACGACGAGCGGCGAAGGTCGCTCGCCGGAGTCGTACAGCAACGCCTCTATCTCCAGTTCCGTCGAGGGCTCCAGTTCGACCGCCTCGGCGGGCGCGTCGGCGACGCCGTTCGAGGTGAACGTGAAGAATTCCGCGTCGGCGAAGGAGTCTGGGTCGACGTCGCCGTACTCGGCTTCGACCAGCGTCTCGTACTCGTCGGTGGCGAGGTCGTAGGCGAGCAGTTCCGGCCGACGCGTGGGGGTGGTGTGGACGACGAGCACCCGGTCGTCGTCGAGGACGGCCGACCCGTTGGCCGGGAACGAGGCGACGCCCTCCGGGAGGTCCAGCGTCCGGGTCTCACCGCTGTCGATATCGCACACCATCGCGATGTCGGCGGCGTCGCGGGTCCTGCTGGCGAGAAAGCGGTCCCCGTCGGGGAGAAACTGGACCGGTTGCTCCTGGTAGTCGTCGTCGCCGAACCAGGTCACCGCGTCGCGCTCGACGTCGTAGACGCCACAGCGGGTCTGGTCCTCGGTCGTGTCCGAGACGAGGAGTCGGTCGCCGTCGGGCCCCCAGTCCACGGGATGGGCTTCGGCTCCCTCTTCCCCGATCTCCAAATTGCGCGGGTTCGACCCGTCGACGTCGACCAGGTAGACGTCCCGGTTCTGGAAGTCGTCCGACTCGTTGGTCGAGTAGGCGACGCGGTCGCCCTCCGGGGAGAGGAGGCCGCTGGCCGTCGCACGGTCGTAGTCGGTTATCTTTGTCGTCTCGCCGCTCGGCAGGTCGTGGACGTAGAGGTTCATCTGTCCGCCGGCCGCCGACACGACCAGCAGCGTCTCGCCGTCCGCGCCCACGTCCTGGAGGGCGTTCTGTCCGTCCATCTCGAAGACCGGCTCAGCGTTACCCTCTGCGTCGATGGCGTGGATGTCGTTTTGCTCGTTTCCGTCCTCGTCGAGGTGGAAGAACACGCGCCGGCCGTCGGCTCCCCAGCGGACCCACCAGCGCGCGTTGCGCGGAACCTCGCCGTCGCTCCACGTCGTCCGCTCGCCAGTCTCCACGTCGAGCACGTGGAGTTGGTTCCGACCGGTCTCGTCGTAGTACATCGCCACCCGGTCGCCGTCCGGAGCGGCGGTCGGGTGAGCGAGGGTCGGGAGCCGGGCCAGTTCTTCCAGAAGTTCGTCGTCGGACATGTACCGTCACGAGAACTTCAGGTGGCAAAAAGTTTCGCCGAAGCGCGTTTCTATAACTATTCTTACCAGTAGATAGTAGCACGATTTCTTTGTTCAGAAGAACCCGTGAACTCGCGGTAAGTACAGGAGAACGACCTATCGATTACTCTTCGGCGTACAAGAGGGTTCGTCGGCATTCGGGACACACATATGGGACCGGTGTGAGGATTTCGTCTGCCCGCATGCTGCTAAGGAATCCGCCTTCTGGCGGCTGTGAGACAATGGAGAGTTCCCCAAGGGCGTCGGTTCCTTGTAACTCCATCTGCTCTAATGGTTCCTCACAATCTGGACAGACCTTCTCGGAGGACATACCTGTATAGAGTACAGCCATCCCTCTTAAAACCGATTTGATTGTTCGCTGGCTCGGTGTCGACTGGCTTCGTTCTGCTGGCGTTCGATACGCATCTGTAGTTACCGAATCGGGCGTTTTGCTATCACATCCGATTCTGGGTAAAGAAGCCGTAATACTGACTACTGTTCTGATTCCTGTCGTCGTTCGCGGTCGACGCGCCGCCCGGCCACCACTCGCGAGTCGGCGAGGCGCTCGCGGGTCGGCGGCGCGCTCGCCGGAGCGCCGACGGCGGCGGGTCAGTCCTCCAGTTCGAAGTCGATGCCGTCGGCGTCCTCGGCGACCGTCTCGTTCACGCGGACGCCTTTCGACGCGAGGTGCTGGAGCTGCTGGCGGGCGAACTCCTCCTCGCGGGTGCCGCGCGTCGCCAGCACGTACATCCGCGCGCTGCCGGCAGGACGCATCGTCCGACCGGCGCGCTGGGCACCCTGGCGGCGCGAACCGCCGAGACCGGACGCGACGACGGCGAGTTCGGCGTCCGGCAGGTCGATGCCCTCGTCGCCGACGCGGGAGACGACCAGCGTGTCCAGGCGGCCGTCCCGGAACGACTGGAGGTGTCGCTCGCGCTCGGCGTGGCGCATCTCGCCGGAGAGGAACGGAACGCCGAGAGCGTCCGCCAGCTCCTTCCCCTGCTCGATGTACTCCACGAAGACGAGCGCCTTCGCGTCCGGGTGTTCGGCCAGCAGGTACCGGACCTCGTCTATCTTCACGGGGTTCGAGGCCGCCACGCGGCGCTTTCCGTGACGTTCCGCGCTGGCGTACTCGTCGTGGTAGCTCTCGTCGTCCCAGGGGACGTAGCGGATTTCGACCTCCGGTTCGGCGACGTAGCCGGCGTCGAACAGCGCGTCCCAGTCCGTTCCGATGGGCGGCCCGATGAGCGTGAATATCTCCTTCTCGCGGTCGTCCTCCCGGACGGGGGTCGCCGAGAGGCCGAGCCGATGCTTCGTCTGGAGGTCGGCGCTCCGCCGGAACACGCGACTCGGGATGTGCTGGCACTCGTCGTACACGATGAGGCCCCACCTGCGCTGGTCGAACAGCTGTCGATGTCGGTCCATGCCGGCGGTCTGGTAGGTGGCGATGGTGACGGGACGGACGTTCTTCTCGCCGCCGTGGTACTCGCCGACCTGGTCGGGCGAGAGGGAAGTGTTTGCAAGCAGTTCCTCGCGCCACTGGCCGGCGAGTTCGCGGCTGGGCACCAGCACGAGCGTCTCGCCGCCGACAGCCTCGACGATGCCCATCGCGGCCACCGTCTTCCCGCTGCCCGGGGGGCCGACGAGCACGCCCGACTTCAGGTCGAGGAACTGCTCGACCCAGCGGCGCTGGTACTCCCGTAGTTCGAGGGCGAGGTCGACCGAGAGGTCGTCGCCCTCGTCCAGGTCGCGCTCGTCCTGCACCGGGTAGCCCGACTCGTAGAGGACGCGTTTCACCTCGGCGACCTTCTCCTCGGCGACCCAGCTCTCGTCGTCGCCGAGCGGCGCTCGCAGGTGACTCTCGTCGAGCTTCTGGCGCGCGACGTTGCCCATCAGCTCGTCGCTCGCGGCCCGGAGGACGGTGTAACCGTCCTCGTGTGTGTAGAGCGTGAACTGGTGGGCGCGCTTGTACTGCTCGGTGACGAACGCCTCCAAGTGGTCGGACTTCTCGGGGAGCACCTGTCGAACCGTCCTGAGCAGCGAGTCGAGGTCGTCGTACGGCGCCTGCCAGACGTCCTCCTGGCGGACGACGTAGCGATAGCCGCCCGACCCGGTGGTGTCGGCGAGGTGGGCGAACTGCGACAGTTGCGCGCGGGTGAACTGCGACGGCTGGTCGACGACTATCTCGCGGCGCTCGGGGAAGACGACGACGCGCTCGCGGTCGGCCAGCCGCGCCAGTTCGGTCGGGAACCAGACCACGGGGTCGCCCACGACGTCCAGCCGCGCCACCTCGTCGCGCCCGGCGAGAGCGGCCAGCGCGTCGCTCGCCTCCGCCTGGGTGCAGTCGAGCGTTCGCGCCAGCTCCTCTGCGGTGAGCACCGGACGGCCCATCTCCTCGACCGCGTCGTGGAACGCCGACAGGTCGACGTCCTCGGCTCCGACCGCGTCGTCGCCCGCGTCTGCGGCGGCGACCGTCCCCGCGCCCCCTTCGTCGTCCGGTCGTCCGCCCTCCTCGGCGTCGATGTCCTCGTCGGTCACTGCTCACCGCTTGGCGCGCGGTCGGCATACGGGTTACGACTCCCCCGACCCCGTCGAACGCTCCGGCAGTCGGGGGCCGAATCTCCGGCGGGTCCTCGGACTGAAGTGTCGCGCGCGCCAACTGCCGACATGGCACGTGAGGTCACTCACACCGCGACCGGGCCGCTGAAACTCGACGAAGACGACCTCGACCCCGAGAAGGGCGACGTGGCGGTCTGTCTCTGCGGGCTCTCCGACGACTACCCCTTCTGCGACGGCTCGCACCGCGTCACCGAGGACGAAGTGGAGGGGATCGTCTACCGCTACGAGGACGGCGAGCGCCGCGTCGTCTCCGAAGACGAATGAGCCGCCGCGCCGCGGCGACCGGCGTCCACGTCGCGAGCGACGGCGGCGACGGCCGAA
Source organism: Halomicrococcus pelagicus (assembly GCF_050954125.1). Taxonomy (NCBI): domain Archaea; kingdom Methanobacteriati; phylum Methanobacteriota; class Halobacteria; order Halobacteriales; family Haladaptataceae; genus Halomicrococcus; species Halomicrococcus pelagicus. The sequence goes on from NZ_JBPBWC010000034.1 coordinate 5,352, forward strand.
CGCCGGCGACAACCGCTAACTACTCTCGGCGCGTGCCGACGGTATGCGTCCCGAAAACGCCGTTCTGGCCGCGGTCGTGCTCGTGCTCGGGGGCGGCCCGGCGCTCGCGGGGGCTGCTTCGCCGAACGCCGCGACGGAGACGCGTTCCGCGACCGCCGACGCCACCGACGGGCGGTCCGCGCTCCAGGCACCCATCGTCGACGCGGAGATAAACTACACCTGCCGGGCCGTGAACGTCTCGGTCTCGCCGGAGTGGGTCCGGTACGACCTCGTCGTCTACTACTACGACGCCGTGACCGACGACACGGGCAAGGCGTTGCTCGGTCCGCTGAACGGGACGGTGCGGGAACCGTTCGGCCCCGAAATCTACCTCACGCGCGTCCAGGTGCTGGTGAACGGCGCGAACGTGGGCGAGGAGGGCCTCCCGGCGCGGTGCTACCCGGACAGGAGCGCCGACACCGATTCGTCGAGGTCGTCGAGCGCGACGGACGGCGGGTCAACGCCGGCGTCCGGGGGTTCTCGGAAGCCCGTCCCGGTCGCGATAGCGACGACGTGATCGTCGCGAGCGACGGCACCGTCGGTCGAGAGTCGTCGAACGCCGGCCAGCGCCGTCGCCGACGCGGGTTCGACGCAGAACCCCGCCCGGCGGGCGAGCGCTCGCTTCGCGTCGAGAATCTCCTCGTCCGGAACGGAGACGACCGCGCCCCCGGTCTCTCGGACCGCGGTGAGCGCCCGTGTCCCGCTCGGTGGGTCCGGGTTGGCGATGGAGTACGCGACCGTCTCGCCCGCCTCGGCAGTCTCCACCTCGTCGGCACCGTCCCTGTAGGCTTCGGCGATGGGGTCGCAGGCGGCGGCCTGCACGAGGTAGAGTCGTGGTACGTCTTCGAACAGCCCTGCCGCGTCCAGTTCCCGGAGCGCCTTCCACGTCGCGCTGGCGTGTCCGCCGCTGCTGACCGGGAGGACGACGGCGTCGGGAGCGGTGCGCTCTCCGAGCGCCTCGGAACGAGCGGGCGACGAGCGGGACGGACCGCCGTCCGCGTCCGGCGCGTCCAGGCCGGTCCGCCGGAACTGCTCGCAGATTTCGAGCGCCGTCGTCTTCTGGCCGGCCACGCGGTAGGGGGTGTCGGAGTTGACGAACCGCACGCCGGAGAGGTCGAGGCTCTCGTAGTAGAGGCGGCCGTAGTCGCCCGCCACCCGGACGACGTCGGGGTCGTACGCCGCGAGGTAGCCCAGTCGCTCTGGCGGGATGTCCTCGGGAACGAGCACGAGGCAGGGCAGGCCCGCGCTCGCGGCGTTGGCCGCCATGCTCGTCGCCATGTTGCCGTGCGAGACGGTGCCGACGCGGTCGTCGCCCGCGCTCGCGGCGGCCGCAACCCCCACGGCGCTTCCCCTGTCTTTGAAACTCCCCGTCGGATTCTCGCTCTCGTCCTTGAGCCAGAGTCGACAGCCGGCGGACTCGTCGAGACGCGGCACGCGGACGAGCGGGGTCGCGCCCGCGGCCGTACCGACGCCGTCGAGGGGGTCGACCGGGAGGAAGTCGGCGTAGCGCCAGACGCCGCGCGTCCCCGGTCCGTCGGCGTCCCCGTCGGGCCACGAGAAGTCGGCGGGGTCGGTGGCGAGCCAGAGCGGTTCGCCGCAGTCACAGCGCGCCCCCGACCCGGCGGTCCGACCACAGCGGTAGCAGGTCAGTGTCACCGCGGGTCCTCCCGGCGGTCGGTCCCGGCGTTCCGTCCGTCGGCGCTCTCCGTCGCGTCCGCGTAGGCGTCGAGCGCGTCCTGGCCGCCGCGGGCGAGGTAGTCGGCGTCGGTGCCGACCGCCTGGAAGTCGAAGCCCGCGTCGGCCCAGCGCGCCACCTCGTCGGCCTCGAACGCGATGGTGCCGACGGCGGTGTCGGCGGCGTGGCCGGCCTCGAGGACAGCGGAAATCTCGGTGTCGATGGCGTCGACGTCCCCGAACGCGTCGAGCGACGCCGAGAGGTCCGCCGGGCCGACGAACAGCGCGTCGACGCCGTCGACGTCGGCGATGGCGCGAGCGTTCTCGACGCCCGCCGCGGTCTCTATCTGGACGACAACGACGACCTCGTCGTTGGCGCGCTCGAAGTGGTCGTCGAGGTCGAGACCGTACGAAGACGCCCGGGTGCCGGCGACGCCCCGGACGCCCTCCGGCGGATAGCGCGCGGCCTCGACCACGTCCCGGGCCTGCGCGACCGTCTCCACCATGGGCACGACGACACCGGAAACGCCGGTGTCGAGGGCGCGCTTGATGCGGGCCGGGTCGTCGTCGGCCACCCGGACGAGCGGTTCGGTCGGGCCGTCCGCGGCGTCGACGGCGCGGGCCATCTCGGCGACCGTCTCCACGGACGTCGGCGCGTGCTCGGCGTCGACGACGGCGAAGTCGAAGCCGAGTTCCGCCTGGAGTTCGGCCACCGCCGGATGGCCGACGGTGAGCCACGTGCCGACGAGCGAGTCGCGGTCGAGGAGAGCCTGCTTGAGGTGTTCGCTCATACCCGAACGGACGCACCGCGCGTGCAAATATGTGGTCGATTCTCCGAACGCGCGACACGGTCGCTGCGCCGGCGAGTCGACGCCATCCGGTTCGACGCGTCAGTCCACGCCGGTGACGCTGTAGATGACGAACAGGTAGCCGACGGTCGAGACGGCGTAGTTGACCGTCAGCAGGAGGCGACTGTTCTCGAATCCGGTGAGGAACGCGCTGAACGTGGTCGCGATGGACGCCGCGACGAGGATGGAGAACCCGACGGAGAGTACGAGCATCGACCGTCTCTCGGTCTGGAGATACGCCCGCATCGCCAGTCCCACCATCGTGAGACCCGTCGCTGCGACGGCGACGCTGAGCACGACGTACGTGATTTCAATAGCTTGCCTCTGGCGGCGTTCGTGGACGACAACTCACCGATTTGATTTAAAAGTATCCCGTCATTCGCGGTCGAGTCGGGCCGTTCGTCTCGGCCGGAGCGGTTCGCACGACGGGGCGACCGGGCGACGGCGTCGACCGGCCGGTAGCGCAGGGGCCGCGCCGTCGACCGTCGCTCGGCGTCGAACGCGGCGATGGAGGAGCGGTGGCGCGCTAAATTTCCCGGACGAAACCCCGAACGCTTTAGTAGTAATCGGCGAATCCACCGCCATGCGCGTCGAGAACAGTTTCATCCCCGTCCGGGGAGTCGGGGAGAAGACCGAACGTCGTCTGTGGCGGGACGGGGCGACTCGCTGGGAGGAGTTCCGCCCGGACCTCGTCGGGCCGAAGACCGGCGACCGCATCGAGGAGTTCATCGCCACGGCCAGCGAGCACCTGGACGACGGGAACGCGGCGTTCTTCGCCCGGGAGTTCCCCGGCAACGAGGCCTGGCGGCTCTACGAGAACTTCCGCGATACGGCCTGCTTCTTCGACATCGAGACGACGGGGCTGAGCCAGCGGTCGAGCGTCACGACGACGGTCAGTCTCCACCGCGACGGCGAGACGACCACGCTGGTCCGGGGCCGAGACCTGACGGGGGAGCGCCTGCAGCGCGAACTCGGCGACGCCGACCTGCTCGTCTCGTTCAACGGCAAGCAGTTCGACGTACCGTTCCTGGAGGGCGAGTTCGACCTCTCGCTGGGCGCTCCGCACGTCGACCTGCGATTCCTCTGCAACCGCGTCGGGCTCTCGGGCGGCCTCGACGGCGTCGAAGCCGAACTCGGCATCGACCGCGGCGGGATGGACGTCGGCGGCGAGGACGCCGTCCGGCTCTGGTACGAGTACCAGGACGGCGACGAGTCGGCACTGGAGACGCTGGTGAAGTACAACCGCCTGGACACGCGGAACCTGGAGACCGTCGTCGAACACGTCACCGACCGCCTCCACGAGGACGTGTTCGCCTGCCACCTCCCGTAGGCGCGCAACGAGAGCAGACGGCCGGGCGAACGGGACCGAAATCGCACCCCACGAACCGGCCGGAGGGACGCGGCGGTGGCCATCGGATAATTACGTTCGGCCGCCGAGATTCCAGTGGAGGACAACGTGGTCGAATACGACTTCACCGACGCGGTAGTTTTCGTCACTGGAGCAGCGCGAGGCCAGGGACGTTCGCACGCGCTCGCGTACGCGGAGCACGGGGCCGACGTGGTCGCGACGGACATCTGCGAGACGACCGCCGAATCGAAGTACGAACTCGGCGACGAGACGGAACTCGACGAGACCGTCGAGCTAGCGCGTGACCGCGGCGCGGAGGCCATCGGCGTCCAGATGGACGTCTCCTCGGAGGAGGACGTCGAGTACGCCGTCGAGACGGCGCTCGACGAGTTCGGCAAGATAGACGTCCTGGCCAACAACGCCGGCGTCGCTCCCGTCGGGAGCCTGCTGGAGATGGACGAGGAGAACTGGGACCACGCCCTCGACGTGAACCTGAAGGGGATGTGGCTCTGTGCGAAACACGTCGGCCAGCACATGGTCGACCGCGGCGAGGGCGGTCGCATCGTCAACACCTCCTCGACCGCCGGGATGGTCGCGTCGCCCGGTCTCGGCCACTACACGGCGGCCAAACACGGCGTCCTGGGACTGACGAAGACGCTGGCCGTCGAACTCGCACCGCACGACGTGACAGTCAACGCCGTCTGCCCGACCGCGGTCGACACGCCGATGACGGGCGGCATCGTCGAGAGCATCGACGAGGACATCGCCGAGATCGCAGAGCAGTCGGGACCGGACAACCTGCTCGACGACATCGTCCAGCCAGAGGACATCAGCGCCGCGTTCCTGTGGCTCTCCAGCGATGACGCGCGCTTCGTCACCGGTATCGGACTCCCCGTCGCGGCCGGCGCGACTGCGCTGTAACGCGAGGCGGCCACAGTTTCTCACTTTTCGACCTATGGACTGGAACGACATACTCGACCGCGACCGGAACCGAATCGCCTGGTGGCTGTTTCTCGCCACGCTCGGCGTCGGCGTACTGTTCGTCGGCTACTCGTACGTCGGGACCTTCGTCTTCGGCCTGTTCATCTACTACGCCTCGCGCCCGGCCTACCAGCGAATTCGGTCGGTCGTCGGCTCCGACGGCACCGCCGCGGCGGCCACGCTGCTCGGGGCGACTCTCCCGCTCCTCGCGCTCGTGACGTACATCGCCGTGATGGGCCTGCAGAACGCCGCGTCGATGACGGGACTACACCCGGACCAACACCTCGGGCTTCTGCAACCGTTCGTGAACGTCCAGGCACTGACGTCGAGCCAGCAGGACCTGCTGTCGACGTTCCTGAACCGACCGTTCAGGGTCCTGTCCGGCAACTCCGGACAGCTCCGGGAACTCCTCTCCACCGGGCTGTCGGTGCTGGGCGTCGTGGCGACCGGCCTCGTCCACGTCGCGCTCGCGTTCGGGTTCGCGTTCTACCTGTTGCGCGACGACGACCGCATCGCGGCCTGGTTCAGTTCGTCTATCGCGTCGAAGGGGTCGGCGGCCCACGCGTACGCGACGGCCGTCGACGACGACCTGGAGACCATCTTCTTCGGGAACGTCCTGTTCGTCTTCGCGGTCGCACTCGTCGCGGCCGTCGTCTACAACGGGTTCAACGCCGTCGCGCCCTCCGCGCTGTCGATTCCGTTCGCGATACTACTCGCGCTACTGACGGGCGTGACGAGTCTCGTCCCGCTCGTCGTCGGAAAGCTCGTCTACGTTCCCATTGTGCTGTACGTCGGCGGGGTAGCTGTCACGCAGGGCGGACTGTCGCTGGTCTTTCCGGCCGGGCTGCTCGTCGTCTGTTTCCTGTTCCTCGACATCCTGCCGCAGACGTTCCTCCAGCCGTACATCTCCGGCCGACAGACACACACGGGAATGATGATGTTCGCGTACCTGCTCGGGCCGATGCTGTTCGGCTGGTACGGGTTCTTCCTGCTACCGATGTTCCTCGTGCTCGTCCTGCAGGCGGTCCGTATCGTCCTCTCCGAACTGCTCCACGGCGACCGCCTCACGCCGCGCGTGACCACCGCCGAGTCGCTCGGCGCGTCCCCCGAGATAACCGATTCCACCGAGTCGACAGCGTCTGATGACTCGACTGGGGGCGACGACTCGACAGTGTCGAACGGCTAGCGAGCCGGACTTCCGGTCCCGGATGCCGGAGACCGACCCGGGGATGGCTGCCGGCCGTCGCCGGTCCGTGCCGACCACCTTCGGCCACCAAGCGCCGACCGCCGTGATTTTCGTCCGGCGATAACCGGAGTCAGGTTATAAGCCGCTGGCACGTACAGGTCGACACGTAGATGTACGACGACATTCTGATCCCGACCGACGGGAGCAGTGCCACGGAGACCGTCATCGAGCACGCGGCCGACATCGCGCGTCGGCGGGACGCGAGCGTCCACGTCCTCCACGTGATAGACGACCGCGCGTTTCTCACCCTCTCCGACGACCGCATCGAGGAGGTCACGGAACAGCTCCGGACTGAGGGCGAGCGGGCCGTCGGCGACGCCGCCGACCAGCTAGAGGCCGACGGCATCGAGGTCGCGACCACTATCAGGAAGGGCGACCCGGCGGACGAGATAGTCGCCACGGCTGAGGAACGCGGGGTCGACCTGGTCGTGATGGGCACTCGCGGCCCGGGTGCCACCGAGAACCTGCTGGGCAGCGTCGCCCAGAAGGTCGTCGCCACGGCGGCCCGTCCGGTGCTCACCGTCGACATCTCCGACGACTGAGACGGTGGCCGTCGACGGACGCCGACGCCTTTCGACGCGGCTGCCAAAAGAGGTTATGCGGCCGCGGTCCACTACGTGAGGTATGGCGATCGAAAACCGGAGCGACACGTTCGAGATCGGCGGAGACCGAACCGTCCACCGTCTCGGCTACGGCGCGATGCGGCTCACGGGCGAGGACATCATCGGGCGACCCGACGACGAGGAGGCGGCCCACCAGGTGCTCCACGAGGCCATCGCGCGCGGCGTCGACTTCGTGGACACAGCAGACTCGTACGGTCCCTGCGTCAGCGAGCGCATCATCGGCGAGGCGCTGGCTCCCTACCCGGACGACCTCGTCGTCGCGACCAAAGGCGGCCTCCTGCGCAACGACGACGGCGACTGGATTCCGAACGGCGACCCCGACTACCTCCGGAACGCCATTCTCGGCAGCCTCGACCGCCTCCGGGTCGACAGCATCGACCTCTACCAGCTTCACCGCCCCGACCCCGACGTCGCGTTCGAGGACTCGGTCCACGCGCTAGCGGAACTGAAAGACGAGGGCAAGATAGACCACGTCGGCCTGAGCAACGTCGACGTCGACCAGCTGGAGACCGCCCGCGACGTCGTCGAGATAGCGACCGTCCAGAACCGGTACAACGTCGCCAACCGCGAACACGACGACGTACTCGATGCCTGCGAGGACGCCGGAATCGGCTTCATCCCGTGGTATCCGATGGGAGCTGGCGACCTCGAAGAGAGAGCCGACGACCTCGGCGCGGTCGCGGAGGCCCACGACGCGTCCCGTCGACAGGTCGCGCTGGCGTGGCTGCTCCACCGCTCGCCGGTCACGCTGCCGATTCCCGGCACCGCCAGCGCCGACCACCTGCGCCAGAACGTCGCCGCCTCCCACCTCGACCTCACCGACGACGACCTGGCGAAACTGGAGTGAGTTCCCCGCGACGCGTTCCGATACCGTAATAACCCGCCAGCCAACGTGTACCGGCACGGATGTACTCACTCCTTCATCTCGGATTCGAACACCCGAACGTGACGTGGATTGCCGTGACCGCCGTGGTCGCGTTCGTCGCCGGACTCGGCGTTACCGCGTACGAAACGCTCGCGACGGACGGACCGAACCCACCCGTCGAGTCGCCGGAAGAATCGAAGTAGCGCCCAGTCGACCGGATCGACTCTCGCGAGCCATCCGCAGGTATCAGAACCTGGCACGGCAGGTGAACGTTTTTGAAGACTGCCGGCGTATTATCCTACATGGACGATAATGAAACACGGGGGGCCGTCGACGTGGACGCGAACGAGGAGGTCGCGGAGCCGGACTTCGACAACCTCATCGGCATCGTCACCGACGGACTCATCGGCGCGGTCGGGGGGCTGGTCGGGACCGCAGTGATGACCGCGATACTGCTGGTCGCGGCGGGCCTCGGGGCCTTCCAGTTCGCTTCGTTCGCGGACCTCGCCAACCTCACCGGTCTGAACGCGCTGTTGCCGGGGAACCCCATCGCCGTCGGCTACGTCATCTTCCTCCTCGGCGGGATGGTGACGTGGCCGCTCCTGTTCGCGTCCATCGGCTCGTACCTCCCCGGCGAGGAGTTCGCTATCAAGGGTCTCCCGTACGGGTTCGTGCTCTGGACCGGCTTCGCCCCCGCGTTCTACGAGGGGTTCTCCGGCGCGGCGCTCGTCGTCTACCTCGTGCTGACGTTCCTCGGGCACCTCGCGTACGGCTTCTCGCTCGGGTCGGTGTTCGATTACCTCTCCACGCGCCCGACGACGCTGGTCTGAGACGCTCACGGCAGTCGTCGTCACCCACCGCCGGCTCTCACTTCGCCACGTGAATCCCCCAGCGGTGCCCTACCCAGTCCCGCGATGTCCGCGCGAATGCCCGCTCGTCGGCCGGGAAATTCCTGGCGGCCGTCGGAAGCACCGCGAGGGTCGCGCCGACGCTGTCCCCCGCAGAACCGGACGAACCGGGACCCACCCCAGCGGGGCTTCGACCGTCGCCGCATACTTCGCCATCCGACGAGTCCTGCGGCCGTGGTCGTCCGGCGTCGCGACTACCCAGGGTATTATCGGCTTGCGGCCGAAGGTCGAAATATGACATCCAACTCCTCGGTTCGACCGGCGGAAATCGCTGATATTTCTGCTATTCAGCGTGTCGCCAAGAAGACGTGGCACGCCGCTCACGACGACATCGTCGGCGCTGACACCGTCGAGGAGTTCGTCGTCGACCAGTACGAGACCGAGCGCGTCCAGGAGTGCATCGTCGCACCGAACCGGGAGTTCTGCGTCGTGGAGCCCAAAAGCATCGTCGGGTTCGCCGACGCCGGACCGGCCGACGATAGAACCTACACGCTCCACCGCCTCTACGTCCACCCCGACCACTGGAAGGACGGCCACGGTAGCAGTCTGCTCGCCTGGACGGAGTCGGCACTCCGTGACCGCGGCATCACTACCCTGCAACTGATGGTGATGGCCGACAACGAGCGAGCGATCGAATTCTACGAATCGCAGGGGTTCGACCGCACCGGTCGGAACCGCGACGACCGATTCGACGTCGAGAGTTACGTGTACGCGAAAGAGCTCTGAGCGCCTCGATTCGGCGGTCGTGAACGTCGGCTGAGCCGGTTACTCTTGCTCCGGCCGTCGCTGCTGCCGTAACCTCGCGTCCGTTCACGAGACGTGGAGTGCTATCTTCTCGCCTCGTCGACGGTGCTTTTGAGCGCGTCCCGAAAGACGCGTCCAGGAAACTCGCTCGCGACGATAATCGCGGTCGACTCCGCCGTCGTTCGTCGCGAGTCGGTGTGAGGACAGGTCGGTCGCCGCGAATCGGACGGAACGGCCGACGGCGAAGAGTGACAACGACGGATTACTACCGGACGGGTGACATCCACCGTAGACGAACCTCGCTTCAGCGGGCGTCAAGTGACGATTGTCTGGGACGACCCGGCGTTGCGCGTCGGATCGACGGCGTCGCCACTGGCGAAATAAATACGAAAAGCCCACGATCAGCACGTGCTGGTCGTGGGCTGTGGTATGAGTGGGAGGCGGCGAACCGGTGTTCCCAGAGGCTCGCGCACTCCAGTACTGGCCGGAACGCAGGCGGGCT
>NZ_JBPBWC010000035.1:0-10862 GCF_050954125.1 Halomicrococcus pelagicus
CGTCTCAACCGGTGTGAGCGCGTGCAACTCCGTCAACGTGATCGGAATGTCCAGCTCTCGACAGCGTCGTTGAAAGTTTGAGATGTCGCTTCGATCGTCGCCGCGGATCTCGAACGTCCACTGCTGATTTGTGCCAATAGCCTTGATGAGCGGCACCGCTGTCTCCGTCAATATGGTTAGCACGTCGTCGTAGTCCAGCGTCCACTCGACGCGTAACAGGTACTCGTCTTCAACAGAGTCAACGAGATGAATCTCCTTTACGCCTGGGTGCTCGGTGAATGCGCTCTCGATGTCGTTGACTTCGGTTCCCCGTACCCAGAAGTAGGGGATCACCACGTCCTGCGCGGGGATAAGTCGCTCCAGGTCGACCGTCACGTTCGGCAGTTGGTTGAACACTGTCCCCAAGGGGAATTGGTCTGACGGAACTGTGAACGTCGCCTCGGTAGCCATCGTCTGTACCGATGGCTTCCAGCTGTAAAGGTCTGCTACTGATCGGACCGTGCTCATGAGTCACTGTTCCCGGACGCCTGATCTCCCGGACCACGAAATTGATTGAGGGTTTCAAGAGAGTGAATCGCCTCGGGGTCACGCCCCGAGGCTTCCTGCTTCGATGACGCGCTTTGCAGACACCGTAGTGGTGTCCGTCGGGAGCGCAGTCTCCACAGGCGTCTCTTCGGGCCATCCCAACCTTAGTTCAGCGTAATGCAAGGTGGAGCCTCCGGCCTCAAGGAGCGAGCGAAGCGAGCGAGTAGGCCGGAGAGGAAACCGACACGGTCTTCTGGGTAGCACTTTGGAAGACCGGTGCCGGGTGTTGGCGCACCCGGTGCGTTTCAACACGCCCGAGGGCACCGTCCTTCCATCCATATGGTATACACCACATGGGAATAAAAGTTGGCATACACCACATGGTGTACACCAACAGGGCTAAGCAGTCCCAGACTGTAGTTGCAGGTATGTCCAAAGACCGGGGAGACTCAGGCCGGTATGTCGAAACTGTAACGCTCACCGACGTGCTTGCAGTCTTCGAAGAAGTCGAAGGCCCCATTGTAACATCGGGTGACGTCGCTGACACTCTTGATTGCTCACGGGAAACAGCTCGGCGCAAACTTGGCCAACTCGAAGACAAGGGGCGGGTGAAGAATCGACAGACTGCTGGCCGCGTGGTCTGGTGGCTCGCCGATGAGGATGGCGCTCACGAAGTGGATCCGAGTGATCCGATCTTTACACGGACGACGTATCGGTCTGGAATAGCAACGGATGCGTCCGAGCGAGTGGATGAACTCCTCTATCGGGATCAGTCCAATCAGTCAGAATGAGTCGTCCACTGCCGATATTTGTGGATACAGGTGGACTGTATGCCGGATTTGATGAAGACGATGTCAACCACGACGCTGCAGATGCCGTCTTCGATGGCATGGAAGCCGGCGAGTATGGACCCGTCTTCACCAGCCGGTATGTACTGTCCGAGTTTGCAACCCTAATGTTGTATCAGATTGGGCAGCCAGCAGCGGTGGATGCTCTCACGACGGTTCGAGAGTCGCAGACGTTCAACATTTTGCCCGTCGGCAAACAGACGTTCGATACGGCATGTGAGGAGTTCGAACGCTACGACGACCAACAAATTTCCTTTGTGGATCATATGAGCGCTGTACTGGCCCGCGAGCACGAGATCGAGCATATGTTCGCCTTCGAGAGTGATTTTCGAACGCTGGGCTTCGAACGGATACCAGTTGAGCAAGGGTAGAGAGGCGTCACAATCGCCGAGGGTGCTTGTGGATGGCTCTCGAGCACTCAAATTCCACCAAGAGGTATGGATGGACCGAGATCACTCAAAACGAAGTCGATGACCATGCTGAGAAGGAGGAAAAGAAAACTCGTGTATCGGCGTCGGTGTCGTGGATAATCAATCTCGTTCGAGAGGGGGGATGGAGCATCATTGGGAGAGGAACTATGACGGGTTGTATCAAATACGCATATACAATGGCATCGTCCGACCGTATTCCTGTTACTATCGTCAGCGGCTACCTTGGGGCAGGCAAGACTACCTTACTCAATCACCTCTTAGCGAATCCAGACGGGCAAGAGCTTGCAGTTGTGGTGAACGATATGGGCGAGATCAACGTCGATGCTGAACTACTCGCCGACCATAGCGGAAATCCGACTCAAAACAGTAGTGACGCCGCGGAAGCCTCAAACGCCATTGGCAGTACTGAAGATAGCAACATTGTCGAACTCTCAAACGGCTGTATCTGTTGTCGCCTGCAAGACGACCTACTTGCTGAAACGCATCAATTGGCCAAAGAGCGCTCGTTCGACCACTTAGTGGTCGAGGCTTCCGGGATTAGCGAGCCGATTCCTGTTGCACAGGCATTCGCTGTGGGGACAGAAGATGCAGCAGTGGATCCGACCGAGCACTTTCGGCTTGACACGATGGTCACTGTTGTCGATGCCTATGGATTCTGGAAGGAGTTTGATCCTGACGCCTCCGTCCCTGATAGCGTTGATCCGGCCGGCGACCGACCGATGGCTGAGACAGTTATCGACCAGATTGAATTTTGTAACGTCCTCCTCCTGAACAAGTGTGACATGGTTCCCGATGATGCGCTCGGTGAGGTTGAGGCTGTACTGCAAGAACTCCAGCCCCAGGCAGAGTTGATCAAAACGATTCATTCTCGTGTCGACCCAGATCAGGTGCTCGACACCAATCAGTTCGACTTCGAACGAGCACAGCAGACAGTCGGGTGGAAGCGTCATCTCGCAGCGCACGGTAGTCAAGAGAGCGAAGGTGCCACAGCGGGAGGAGATGAGACAGGTCATAGCCATGCAGGGGACCACGACCATAATATATCTCTTGCGGAACGTCATGGAGTTACTTCATTTGTCTATGGCCGTTCACGGCCGTTCCACCCTGGGCGGTTCGCCACATGGCTGGAGGACTTGGATGAGAAGGTGGTCCGGGCGAAGGGTTTTTGTTGGCTTGCCGGACGCAATGAGGTGGTTGGGCTTAGTACGGCAGGGCCGGCGGTACAGGCTGGCCCTATTGGAGAATGGGATGACGACCGGGACACGCGTCAGTCCCGCTTAGTATTCATTGGAAACGACCTTGCGGAGGACAACATTCGGACTGAGCTTGATGACTGTCTCGCAACTGACGGCGAGCAGGAGGAGTCTAGTACACTTGACGATCCGTTTCCAGTGCAATTCGTTATTGAGTGATCTGATCACGGAGGTCGTCCCAGGATTCGTGGAACCCGTGTGTCGACTGTGATTTGCCGCCGGAAGTGACGGTCTCTTGGTAAACGTCGTCGTACTGGAGGAGCGCCGTCCAGCCGTCTTCCCGGTATGTACAATAGATACACATACTCACGTGTGATTACGAGATCACCGCACATAACAGTATGTTCAATTTGGTATCGCACATGTTCGAGTCGTTTCTATAATCTGGGCACCTGCCATAGCAACTAATGCCGTGGAAGCGAATGCCTAGCAGGGAATATATGGTAGAAAATTGTCCCGTGTGTGGTTCCCGAATCAGCGCCACTGTTCCCACGGCCGGTATAGAGTACAGTGGTGAGGAGTATCACTTCGAGTCAGCAAAATGCAAGGAGTTCTTCGAAGAGAACCCGGACGAGTATACGTGACGACTTGATCCGAAAATAAAGAAGCTGAGGACAGAACGCACTACGGTTCCAGAAGAACTTTTGTCACGCCTTCTTCACGCTGGTCGAACCGCTCGTACATTTCCGGTGCGTCGTTCAGGTCAGTCCGGTGGGAGACGACCCAGCTTGGATCGGCACGACCTTGGATGATAAGGTCGCGCAATTCACGGTTGTAGTCTTTGACGTTACACTGACCAGTACCGATCTTTTGACCTTTCTCGAAGAGTTTCCCGAAGTCAATGCCGAGACGGCCCTGGGCAGCCATTTCATCAGGTGCACCTGGGTCTTCGGGGACGTACAGCCCGACAACGCCGATCTGTCCAGTCGGTCGGACGGTCTGAATCAGCTGATTAAGAACAATGGCTGGGTTCTCCCGAGCAGGATCGTAGGCGTCGTCGGCTTCCTTGTCATCGTCGATAGCCTGATACCCAACGGCGTCGACACCTTTGTCGACGCCACCGCCGTGTGCATCCTTGATCTGCTCGACTGGATCTGCATCCTCGAAGTTGATCGGTGTCGCATCGCAATGTTCCTCTGCTAGATCCAGTCGACTTGGGACACGGTCGACGACGTAGATTTCGGATGCACCCTTGATTTTGGCGCTGTAGGCGGCCATTAGTCCAACTGGACCTGCACCAAAGATAGCGACCGAGTCACCAGCCTGAAGGTTTGCGAGTTCGGTTCCATGCCATCCGGTTGGGAAAATGTCCGCGAGCAGTGCGAACGCATCCTCATGCTCATCTCCCGGCGGAAGTTTGAGCGCATTGAAGTCCGCATATGGGACGCGGAGTTTCTCGGCTTGGCCACCCTGATACGGTCCCATGGCGACATAGCCGTACGCTCCGCCAGCGAAGCCAGGATTGACGTTCGTACAGAACCCAGTGTATCCCTCTTCACAGTTTTCACAAAAGCCACAGGCCACGTTGAATGGCATGACAACACGGTCGCCCTCGCTGAGCGTGCTGACGCCCTCACCGACCTGCTCGACGATACCCATATTCTCGTGTCCGAACACGATACCTGGCTCTGCACCCGTCCGGCCCTCGTACATATGGAGGTCTGAGCCACAGATCGCTGTGGTCGTAATATCGACGACGACGTCGTTCGGGTGTTCAATCTCCGGTTCGTCTACCTCTTCGACAGTGACGTCATGCTCACCTTGGTATACGACGGCATTCATTGACATTCTCTAACAACCCAGTAGGAAAGCAACGGGCAACAATATAAATCACCTGGCGAAAAGAGAGAGACGTAACCAGGAGGTGGTTATAGCCACCGTCGAGAATGTCATTGATAACTTCCACAGGTCGCTGTATGACCGATTCCGACGATTGTGACACACAGTGATCGAGAGCGGGCTGGCATTGGAGCAGTTGGACCCGCTATAAACACGGTGTTTGGACAGCAAATCGGACACCAGCTCCGAGATATCGGGGTTGCTGGACGTACTTTCGTTATCGGATTCGCTGCCGTCTGTATTCTCTGAACAAGAGTTCGGTTTCCCTACGCAAAGGATTTGTCCCCCAGCATTGTGGTTGGCAATGGCGTTATTCTCCTCGCAAATCTAAACAAAAAGCAGCGCGAGTTCCCCGCCCCACCGTGGGCGGGGGTGAAGCGCGTCACTCCGGTGCGTGTTCCGTCTCTTCGATATATCGTTCAACCACTTCCTCCGATACCGCTCCTGTCGTCCCCACGTAATACCCGACTTTCCAGAATCCGCCACCCCAGAAATACGACTCCCGAATCTCGGGATACCGCTCCAGTAAGTGCTTACCCGAATACGACTTGAACTGCTGGGCGAGGTCGGCTGGACTATGCTTCGGGTCGCACTGGACGAACAGGTGTACGTGGTCGTCCGCAATCTCCAACGCCAGAATCTCGTGGCCAAAGTGGTCAGCAGTCTCACCAAACAACTCTCGCACATCGCCTTCAAGTACGTTGAGAACCGGGTGGCGGTACTTGGGACACCACACGAAGTGATACTTGCAGGAACTAACCGAATGCGCGTGACTGCGGTACTCCTCCATCCCTAATTCCTACATTTATGACAGTCTGAAACGATTGTCAAAGTATGGGTGAAGAAGCCACGAAGACGATTCAGACGCGCCTTCACATAGTGTCTGGTGAGCGGTCGTGGCTTCACGACGCCCGCCTCACATCACGCGAGATATTTAACGACACCATCCGCCTCAAACAACAAGGGTACACTCGCACCGAGATACAGAAGGAGGTTGACCGCGACGACTTCTTGCGGAACAACAAGTGCGCGGTCGTCGGCAAAGCCCTCCAAACGTGGGACTCCTACCAATCACTCAAAGAGTGGTGGGAGAGCCAAGACGACCCTGACGGAGGCAAGCCGACGCCGCCGAGTACGGACAAATCTGGTGCGTACCCACTCGTGATGGCACACACGGAAGGCTACCGCCTCACCGTGGACGACGACACGAACCATGTCCACGTCCGCATCAGCCCGAAACCCTACAAGAAGGTGAAAGGTCATCTGCGCGGTGAACCGGACGCGATGGACGAACTTCGAGACGCCCTCGCGTCGGATGAGGTGGATGTGGGGCAGGCCGAACTCCTGTACCGCGATGGCGTGTACTACCTACACGTCACGGTTACACGCGAGTTCGACGTTCACGAACCCGATACCGCCGATACTGTGGTTGGCGTGGACATCAACGAGCGCAACGTCGCTCTCACCGCCCTCGACCGCAAGACGATGCGGACGAAGGGCACGCTCGTCCTTGACTACGGACGAGTCAAGCAGGAACGCCAACGCTACCACACCATCACCACTCGCTGTCAGCAACACGGCAAGACGAGCATTCACCAGAAACTCGGTGACAAAGAAAAGCGATTCACCGAATGGGTGCTGCATCGCCTCTCTCGTGCTGTCGTGGAGTTCGCAGAGCAGTTCTCGAACCCGGTTATCGTGTTCGAGGATATGAGCGGTATCCGCGACGAGATCAAGTACGGGACGTATGTCAACCGCCGGTTACACAAACTGCCGTTCCACAAGTTCGAGAAGTTCGTCTCGTACAAGGCGACGTGGCGAGAGATTTCCACGGATACGGTGGATGCGTACTACAACTCGCAGACGTGTTCGTGTTGTGGTGAGCGTGGGTATCGGCAGGGTCGGCGGTTCCGGTGTACGAACGACGAGTGTGACGTGGCGCAAGACCACGCTGACCGGAATGCATCGGTGAACATCGCGTGGCGCGAGAAGGCAAAACTCGACGGAAACGAATCGAATTACCGGACTCACAAAACCCAGCCGCAGGTTCGGTTGGTGCGTCTGTCCGGGTCGGGGCGCGTAAGCCGCCCAACCTCATCCCGCTCGCTTGCCGAGCAGGGAGTGCTAGCGCACGGCTGAGGGAACCAACAAAAGCCTCGGGCCACCGCGCCCGAGGCTGTTTACTGGCTCGGGGACAGTTGAGGAATGGCGAACGCTAGAACAATGAGAACGCTGCTGGATTTAGATCTCCGGGGGTTGAAGCAGTTGAGGCGGTCGGTGACCATGTGGAATTCAATCAGAACGTGCCGGCGATTTTCTCGCACATGAACGAACAACATCCACGGAAAGGGTATGATATATTGCTGTTATTCATGGTGGTGAACCCAATTTGAGATAGTGACAAAAGAGGACTCGCCACAACCACCACATGCTTCCGGGGGTTCGAATCTGTGTTCGCCTCCAGATTCGGGAATTGGCGTGCCAGCGTGAACTATCTGGCACTGCTCACAAACATACTGCTCCACCTTTTCTGGGATGTGCGCCATGCGCAGATTGCCGCCAGCCACACAAAAATAACTACTGGAGAAATAAGCGGCTGTTACACGCGTGAAATCTACGAAAAATAGATTGATGAGTTCGCTTCCATAGACTTCTCACCGTCTCATCCTTCATCCGTATTTAAGTACTCATTAGGGAGACTGTGCTCTATTGGCGACCGCTGACGCTACGGGTACTCGGGCAAACGCTGTCGTCGTCTTTCGCCGATTAGTTGCCGGCGATGGCGGCGACAACCGCGTCGTCGAGCCGGTCGATGAGATCGGTCGTCACATCCGCTGGCAGGTCGTCGACAGCTTCGAGCGCGTCGTGCAGGCGAGCGTGCACCGCGTCGAACGCAGTCATACTTTCATTCGCAAGCCTGTCTGACGTCACCGCAGCCGAATACGATGACGGATCATCGTCAGCCGTATCATGGTGTCCGCTTCACCAAGCGTGAAATTGTTCTGTGCATCTATTATGCATTGTTTCGTGATCGATGATCGACTGCATTAAATTCATGATTCACTGTCCTGTAGAATTTCTGTAAGATAGAGGCGGCCATTAACTATTCGTCTTCGGAACCGGAATTAATACTGGACGTACGATGCCCTCCGATAATAGTCCCTCACGTACTGGCCAAGCGCGTCGAACAGTTCTCAAAGGACTTGGGTTCTCAGCGGGGCTCGCCGCAGTTGGCATTCCAGGAGCCACCGCAGCAGACCCCGACAGTTCAACACCGGGGTCAACATATAGTCTGCCACCTCTCTCGTACGACTATGACGCACTGGAGCCGTCTATAGATGCTCAGATCATGAAACTCCATCACGATAAACACCATCAGGGATATGTCGAGGGAGCAAATGCAGCCCTCCAGAAACTGATGAAGATGCGTGAGAGTGGAAATTTTGAGGCTATTAAGCACGTAAAGCGAGATCTCTCGTTTAATCTCTCAGGACACATTCTGCATTCGATTTTCTGGGACGTAATGTCGCCAGACGGAGGCGGAACCCCTGACGGTGACCTTGCGAATGCGATACAACAAGATTTCGGCTCTCTTGCTGCATTCAAACGAGAGTTCTCAGCAGCCGCGAAAAACGTTGAGGACTCTGGCTGGGGGATGCTCGTATACGACCATCTCGCTGACCAACTGCTCGTCACTCAGGCCGAAGACCACAACGACTTGGCTGTGCAGGCCGCAACCCCGCTTCTCGTACTCGACGTGTGGGAGCACGCCTACTATCTGCAGTATCAAACCGAACGCGGCAAGTATGTTGATGCGTTCTGGAATATCGTTGATTGGGATGAAGTTAAGGCGCGCTACAGGGCTGTCAAACAGTGCAATATCCTTGATGAAAACTCCTGCTAGATAGGTTCTTTCAAACCGATCACTGTCATTTACGTAAATTCAGGCGAGAAAGCCTCGCCCTTGAGGGCGAGGAGGATGTCAAGCGTCGATGACGCTGCGTTCGAGTGCTTGCTCGAACTTTTCGACGATGTACAAGCCTCCACGTGGCAGGACGACACGGTACCTCGCCCTGAGGTCGAGGACGCTGAACATGAACGGCGACTGCCAGCCTGCCGAGTAGTTTCGGCCAGAACGGGAGTCCACCGACAAGCTCCGCCCATTAGGGTGGAGAAGGTGACCACCTATCGTCCCCAGAGATCGGTGGTTCGTTGTTCGATTTCGTCAAGGACGAACGTCAGGACGTCGCGATGATCATCCGGCCACGAGGCGTCCTCACCAAGCGTTGGTGCGGATGGCGGTGGATGAAAATGATCTCGCGTGTTATGGGGATTTGAGTGTCGATCCCAGCGACATTCCCAGGCGCTGTCTGGGTGGACTTCCCGGTAATGAAGTTTGAAGTCGTCATTCGTATACCACCGCACTGCGAGGGATGCATTGTCTACTGTTGCTGGATAGTACGTCGGTGCGAAGTCGATATGGAGTTCAAGATGGCCACTGTCATCTGTGATAGTGGCTTGCGCAACTTGGTTAGTGGCGGTGAGCCGTGTCTGCAGAAACTCGAGGATTGGTCGGTCGATGGGCGCGGGACTCCCCCCATCACCAGCTGGTGGGACCATCGCTATCCAGAAGCGTAGTTGTGGTCAGGCGTGTCGGCGCGTTGCTGGCGGGCTCGCTCATAGTGTTCCCGCTCTTGGCGAGCAGTTGACCAGTCTGCGAGGTCACTGTAGATCTCGTCAATCGACCAGTCGACGTTTGCTTCCGCAATAGCGAGCGCGTTCACGTCCGCTGGCGTTGCAGCGTCATACGCATCTTCATAGCGTGTGATTTTCTCTGTGAGGGCGCGTACCTGTTGCTGGAGTTCTTCACGGGAGTGGTTTGCGGCAAGCTGGTTGATGCGTCGCCATTTGAAATACGCGTCGTTGCGTTCGTAGGTGGCCGGGTGGCCGTCGTGGCGTGTGACGATGCCGAGGTTCGCAAACCAGCTGAGATATTTTCGAGCAGTCTTTGGATCACAGTCAGCACGATCTGCGATGACCGTCGCTGTTGCAGGCTCACGCGTCTGCAGGACAACACCGTAGATGCGTTGTTCGACATCATCGGCATCGAACGCATTGTCGAAGGCTGGTGGTCCGTCGTTGGACTCTGACCCCGCCATAGAGGCTATTCCAGCTCGACGAACATAATTCTTGTCTCCAGGAAATAGTTCCTCTTCAACGGATATCTGCCGCTACCACGGTCAATCGTTTGATCCAGCCACATGATCTCGGTTATCCTTCGTTGAGATCACCCGTCATTCCACAGTGGGTATTGTCTTCCATTTCACAGTGGTGCGAGCGGAAGCCCACGGCTTCAGCCGTGGGTAGCTGACCAGCGTCAATAAGGTCCTTGAGCGCATCTGGATCGATATACTCGTAGAGTGTGAGCGTCGTCTGTCCGCCCGAAGGCTCACTCATGTCTACGACAGCGCCGACATCCGCCTGAATACCGACTTCCCTGCAGCCGATGCTTCGTCCGCTGTCGATGCCTCTACAGGCGGAGCAGGGTGAGTGCCTCGGGGCTCGACCCCGAGGGTGAAGCCCGCGAAAAGGTGTACCATACCACGTTTCGTATCGTGGTTTACCGACCGTGACGCGGGTTAACGACCGTACTCCGAAGTGGTCGTTCGAAGGTTTGGAAATGCGACTCCTCTCAAAACCTGCGTCCGTGGCATGGTGAGACGGGAGTGGTCGGGTCGTGGTGGAGCGACCGACCCTCACGGACACCAGCGAGGTGTTCGGGTATCGATTCCAGCCGGCCTCCCAAGAGGGAGGCTGGGGGGATTACGGGAAATCGAGGAGAAAGCCCCGTGCTGTAGCGCGGGGATGAATCCGACAACAGGGACGCCACCCACGAACTATTAAGTTACCCGACAGCATATTCAGTAGCAAGCACATCGGACGAAAATTGGAGTTGGGTTGGGGTC